>NZ_JAAQOK010000007.1:0-116945 GCF_011683705.1 Enterobacter sp. 725m/11
TCCGTCGTCGGCAGCGTCAGATGTGTATAAGAGACAGCCACTGTACCGTCTGCCACGCTAATGCGATAGTTCATTGTGAACGCCCAGTCGATCATGCACAGCCAGAACCGTTGCCCGTCCCCCGTTTGCTCGCTGTCGGAGACTACGATGTCGTATTCGCTGAGCACCCACTGGAAAAATAATTGCGGTAATCCGCTTATTACGCGCTGGTGGACGGCGCGCGGGGTGCGCCATACCATCACCTGCGTGGCGGCACCGTGGGGAAAGGTAATTTCTTTATGAAATGTAAGCTTCACGGCATACGCCGTATAAGGCTTACCGTCATCGGTAGTCACGAGACGATATTCATCACCATAACGCGATTTTAAAAGCCGGTATCCGACAGGCAGCAAGAACCCCGGCAGATGAAAATCCGCAGTACCCCGCGCCAGAAATGCTTCGGTATGTTCGACGTTTCGGGAGATAAGCCCAAGTTTTTGGCTGAACTCTGCGGAATCAATCATTAGTGGCGACATTAGTTGTTTCTCATCGCATAAGTATAGTCAACTTAACTTCCAATAGAAATCGCGTAAATTCAGCAAGTTGATTAAGCGTCAATAGAGCGTAATCTGCGGATGCTTGATCCCGCACACCAGCGCATAACGCGTTAATGTATCGAGACTTGCCCGGGTAATATTCGCTTCCATTCTTGATACCGTTGGTGCGCTGACGCCCATCCTCTCCGCCACCTGGGCGCGCGTCAGGCCAGCATGATTGCGCCATTGCGCCAGCATCTCCCGCAAACGCTCCTTGAGCTCTTCTGCATCAAAGGAAGCCTGAACCTCTGAATCGCTTAACAGTTCAGCCCTGAGTTCATTCCAGTCAATAATCTTCTTGCTCATCCAACATCTCCTGTTGTCGCTTCAGTGCCAGACGAAGTTCAGCAGAGGGCGTTTTTTGCGTCTTCTTAACAAACACGCGCAAAAGAAAAATCGTCTTTTCCCGCGGGTAAACATAGATACCTCGGGTATGGATCAGCCCAACGGTCCTTATTTCAAACAGGCCATGCGGCAATGGTTTGCTGTCAGGTTCCCGAAGAGCCGTCGGGTTTAAACGCAATTTATCAAGCTGGCGAATCAGCTTCGCCTTCACCCCAGCAGGCAGTAAGAGAATCTCTTCCCTTACCGCCTCATGAACGATAAGTCTGAACACGATCTTTCATCCCTGATGATATTAGCATATAAGGCAATTTGCATTAAAGGCTAATTTAGCTTTTCGTGTCCCACCTTACCCATTTTTAACAGGAAGAACCGGACCCGCTTTGATTCCCTGAAAGCCCCTCGCAAAATACTTATTTCCCCTGCCCGGCCAGCCATTCCATCGCCCTTTCCCCCGCCTCATCCACCGGGAGATACACCAGCAGCCGCGATCCGTTTCGTGGCGCGGAGTACCAGTACATCTGCTGCAGCGTAAAATCTCCCAGTTCTGGATGGGTAAACAGCTTGAGCTGGTTCTCTACGCCGCGCACGTCGTTGCGCTGGTGCCACAGGGTTTTGAACTCTTCGGACACCGCGAAGAAGCGCGCCAGTTTGGCTTCCCACAGCGGGTCGCCCCGGTGCTCGGCCATCGCCGCGCGGAAATAGGAGACGAAAATCGGCAGCACGTCGTCGCGTCTGCCGAGACGCGCGCGCCACGCCGGATGGGTAAGGAACAGGTAAATACAGTTGCGGTCTTCCGGCGGGATATCATTGAAATCAACGCCCATCAGGTGCCCGAAGCTGTCATTCCACGCGACGATGTCGAAGTTGGGCTTCTGAATGCTGGCGGGTTTAGGCATCAGGGTATCGAGCAGGCGGCGCGTGCCTTCGCTGATGCCCTCGCAGCAGACCGCCTGCGGGGCTTCACCCGGCGGCAAGCCGGCGAGCACGAAAAGATGCCGGGCCTCGGTCGGGGTGCACTGCAGCGCTTTTGCGATGGCGGCCATCACTGCGCTGGAGGGGTTGACGTCCCTGCCCTGCTCAAGCCAGGTGTACCAGGTCACGCCCACGTCAGCGAGCATCGCCACCTCCTCCCGGCGCAGGCCCGGCGTGCGCCGTCGACCGCTGCGCGGCAGGCCGAGACGCTGGGGATCGAGGCTTTCCCGCCGGGCACGTAAAAATGCCCCCAGCTGTTTTCGGGTGTCATCCTGAAGTGAGGTGACGGGTTCAGACATCAAGGCCATAAATCCCCCTGCATGGTAGTGCCAGTACCAGTATAAGCAAGAACTGGTACCCGTTTATCAGATGGTTGATGCTACGACCATCTGATGAATGACGCAATGGAGTTACCATGAATACGTCAGTTGTTTCACCGGGTCGCGCAGGCCTGATATTGCTGTTAACCGGCCAGATGCTGCCGATGATTGATACCTCAATCACCAACGTGGCGCTGGACGCCATCACCCACTCGCTGCACGCCACCGCCACCGAGCTGGAACTCATTGTCGCTCTCTACGGCGTGGCCTTTGCCGTCTGCCTTGCGCTCGGCAGCAAGCTGGGGGATAACCGTGGCCGCCGTCGCCTGTTTATGTGGGGCGTGGCAGTTTTTGGGCTGGCCTCGCTGCTGTGCGGGATGGCGGGAAATATTGAACAACTGCTGGCCGCACGCATCGTTCAGGGCGCGGGGGCAGCGCTCATCATGCCGCAGATCCTCGCCACGCTGCACGTCACGCTAAAAGGTAGCGCCCACGCGAAAGCCATTAGCCTGTTTGGCGGCATTGGCGGGATTGCGTTTATCGTCGGGCAGATGGGCGGCGGCTGGCTGGTGTCGGCGGATATCGCCGGGCTGGGCTGGCGTAACGCCTTCTTTATCAACGTGCCGATTTGTCTGGTGGTGCTGGCGTTAAGCCGCCGCTACGTGCCGGAAACCCGCCGTGAAACGCCGTCGCGCATTGACTGGACAGGCACCGTGCTGCTGGCCCTCATTCTTTGCTGCCTGCTGTTCCCGATGGCGCTCGGTCCCCAGTGGCACTGGCCGTGGTCGCTGAAGGTTATGCTTCTTGCCATTATTCCGCTGGCCTGGCTGATGGCGCGGAACGCGCGCAAAAAGGAGCGAGAGAATGCCCATCCGCTGATCCCGCCACGCCTGCTTCAGCTTCGCAGCGTTCGCTTTGGCATCGTGATTGCGCTGCTCTTTTTCAGCGTCTGGTCCGGGTTTATGTTCTGTATGGCGCTGACCATGCAGACCGGTCTGGGGATGGCGCCGTGGCAGTCCGGGAACAGCTTTATCGCCCTGGGCGTGACCTATTTTATCTCTGCCTGGTTCGCGCCACGGTTGATTGCCCGCTACAGTACCAGCACGATTCTGCTGACGGGTCTGGCAATTCAGATAATCGGCCTGCTGGCGCTCATCGCGACGTTCCGGATTTGGGGCGTAAACAACACCGCGCTGACGCTGGCCCCTGCCACCGGGCTGGTGGGCTACGGTCAGGCGCTGATTGTAAACAGCTTCTACCGCATCGGGATGCGCGATATCCAGCCTGACGACGCAGGGGCCGCAAGCGCCATTCTCAGCACGCTGCAGCAGGCCGCGCTGGGTCTGGGACCGGCCATTTTCGGGGCGATTTTGCTGCACGGGCTGCAGCATTACCACGGGGATTACGCGCAGGCGATTACCCTTTTCCTGGCGGTGGAAACCTGCCTGATGATTATCCTGGCGCTGGCGACGCTGCGCATGCGTCATCGTCTCTGCCTGCCGGTAGTGAAGGTCTGTGAGGCCGCCAAATAACCCTGTGAATTTGCATAATAGATCCGCAGCCGCCATTATGGGGCTGCAACAATACAGGAGACGTTATGCAGGAATTAATTGCTCAGGTTGAAGAGTTAGGGATTGAAATTAATCACACCACCTCTTTAGTGATTATCTTTGGTATTATTTTTCTCACCGCCATCATTGTTCATTTTATTTTGCACAAACTGGTGCTGCGCGCATTCGAGAAACGCGCGCAGGCCAGTAGCCATTTATGGCTGCAAATCATTACCCAGAATAAATTATTTCACCGTCTGGCCTTTACCCTGCAGGGGATAATCGTCAACGTTCAGGCGGTACTGTGGTTGCAAAAAGGCAGCGAAGCGGCGGAAATACTCACCACCTGCGCGAAGCTGTGGGTGATGGTGTATGCCCTGCTCTCCTTCTTCTCGCTGCTGGACGTGATATTTAATCTGTCGCAAAAGATGGCGACCGCCTCGCAGCTGCCGCTGAAGGGGATCTTCCAGGGCATCAAGCTGGTGAGCGCTATCCTGGTGGGGATATTGATTATCTCCCTGCTGATCGGCCAGTCCCCGGCGATTCTGATCAGCGGTCTGGGTGCGATGGCCGCCGTCCTGATGCTGGTGTTTAAAGACCCGATACTCGGCCTTGTGGCGGGTATTCAGCTTTCCGCCAACGACATGCTCAAGCTCGGCGACTGGCTGGAGATGCCGAAGTACGGCGCTAATGGTACGGTGACGGACATCGGCCTGACGACCGTTAAAGTACGCAACTTCGATAACACCATCACCACCATTCCGACGTGGGCGCTGGTCTCCGACGCTTTTATCAACTGGAGTGGGATGTCCGCCTCCGGCGGGCGACGCATCAAGCGCAGCCTGAATATCGATACCACCAGCATTCATTTTCTCGACGAGCAGGAGCAGCAGAAGCTGATTCAGGCGAAACTGCTGAAGCCTTATCTGGCCGCGCGCCATGAGGAAATTAGCCTGTGGAATCAGCAGAACGGCGAAGGGGAATCGGTATTAAACCTGCGCAAGATGACCAATATCGGCACCTTCCGCGCCTACCTGAATGAATATCTGCGTAATCATCCGCGTATTCGTAAAGATATGACGCTGATGGTGCGCCAGCTGGCGCCGGATGCCAACGGGCTGCCGATTGAAATATATGCCTTTACCAATACGGTAATCTGGGCGGAATACGAAGATATTCAGGCCGATATCTTCGACCATATTTTCGCGGTAGTGGATGAGTTTGGCCTGCGTATTCACCAGTCGCCGACCGGGAACGATATTCGCTCCCTGGCAGGCGTTATTGCCAGATAATCAGGTGCTGGCGCGGGAAATAAAGCGCCAGTCCATCATCACCCTTTCCGTGGGCGCATCCGGGTTGTCGATTTTGTTTAAGAGAAGATTGACCGCCTTGCGCCCGATATCCCGCGACGGCTGTTCGATGGTGGTAAGTGAAATCATGTCCGCCAGCTCCGTACCATCAAAGCCGACCACGGCAATATCCTCTGGCACCCGCAGACCTGCCTGCTGAATGGCGCGCAGCGCGCCCGCCGCCAGCGTATCGGAAACGGCAAATACCGCATCCGGCGGATTATCTTTTAACAGGTTTTGCATCGCCGCCATGCCCGCCCCGGAGCTGAGATCGCTGGCATACTCCACCGCCTGATAGTCCAGATCCCGCAGGTGGAGCACGCTCTTGTAGCCGCGTTCGCGCAGGCGGGCATATTTGTAGCTGAGATCGTGGTTGATCATCGCGATACGCTTGCGGCCGCCGTCGGCCAGCTGGCTGACGGCATGCTGTGAAGCGTCCACATCATTGATGCCGACGCAGGAGACCGCGCCCGCATCGGCGTATTCGGCGCACTGCACCCACGGTGCAGAACCAATCAGCGCGGCAAGTTCCGGCAGCTTCGAGAAGGCGTCCATGGTGATAATGCCGTCGACGATTTTGCCGGAGAGCAGGCTCAAGCCCGAGCGGGAGCGCTCGATGTCCGAGCCGGAGTTGCATAGCAGAATGCGGTAGCCGTTTTTCTCCGCCTCGGCTTCGATGCCCTTCACCACTTCGGCGCAGAACGGGTTGGCGATGTTGGACACCATCACCAGGATCATATAGCTGCGGGCGGTGCGCAGCTGACGGGCGAGCAGGTTTGGCTGGTAGTTGCTCTCCTGAATCGCCTGCAGAACGCGCTCGCGGTTTTTCGCCTTCACGGTGTCGCTGTTATTCAGCACGCGGGAGACCGTTGCCACGGAAACCCCGGCCAGCTGAGCGATTTTCTGAATTGACATAGCGACGATACATCCTGCGGTTAGCGTTTTGTGCAGGCTACCATAAATTTGTTGCCCGGCGAACCGGGCAATGCGTCAGCATTCCACGCGCACCCAGCGCTGCTGCTGATGGCTTTTCACAATGGCATCAATGATATACATCACGTTTGCGCCATCGTGAAACGTCGCAAACTGCGGCGTCTCCGGCATTGCGCCCGCCTGCACGGCACGGTAGAACTGCGCCATCATATTTTTAAAAGCATCCGGCCAGCCTTCAATGTGCCCGCCGGGGAAATGGGCGCTGTCGGCAACGTCAGGGTTCATCAGCCCCGGATCGTCGGTGAGCGTCTGGTTTGCCTGCGCACGATGGCCGATCCACAGCTGCTGCGGCACCTCCTGGTCCCACGCCAGCGAGCGCTCGCTGCCGTTGATCTCAAACGTCAGGCGGTTTTTACGCCCGGCGCTCACCTGCGAGACGCTAAAGCAGCCCTTGCTGCCGTCGTCAAAGCGGAACAGCACCGAGCCGAAGTCTTCGGTCGTGACTGGTTTGTCTTCATACTCCGCCTGTTCGTCATGGGAGAAGGTTTGATTCCCGCCCTTGCTGGCCCTGCGCGTCGGCCAGACGATGGATAAATCAGCCATCACCTCGGTAATGCGCCGCCCGGTGACGAACTGCACCGTGTCGCACCAGTGGGAGCCGATATCCGCCACCGCGCGCGATGCGCCGCCGAGCGCGGCATCCACCCGCCAGTTGTAGTCGGTTTCCAGCAGCATCCAGTCCTGTAGGTAGCTGCCGTGTGAGGCAAAAATCCGCCCGAGGCTGCCCGCGCGCAGCATGCTCGCCGCCTGACGCACCATCGCAAACTGGCGATAGACGAAGCTCACGCCATGCACCACGCCCACCTGCTCCGCCAGCGCCACCAGCTCGCGCGCCTCCTCAGGCGTCATGCACAACGGCTTTTCGGAAAACACGTGCTTGCCCGCGCGCAGGATCTGGCGGTTAATCTGTGCATGCAGGTGGTTCGGCGTGCAGTTGTGCACCACGTGCAAATCAGGGTGCGCGAGCAGCTCCTCAACGCTGCCGTACGCGTGCGGTACGTTTAGCAGGCGCGCCTTTTCCTGCGCCTTAACGAGCGAGCCGTCGCACAGCGCGACCACCTGAACAAACCCGAGGCGCCTGAGCGCCTCGATATGTGCCGGGCCAATAAACCCGCTGCCGACGATCCCGACGTTAATCATGACTGCCCCCTGCGGCGAAATCATCAAACGCCCGTCCGGAAACGGGAATGATATGGCGGCGGATAAATTCGCTGCCTTCGCGCGCGCCGGTATCGCCATCCTTCAGGCAGCACTCCCACTCCAGCACCGCCCAGCCGTCGTAGTCGTACTGGGTCAGCTTGCTGAAAATGCCCTTAAAGTCGATCTGCCCGTCGCCGGGCGAGCGGAAGCGTCCGGCGCGGTTGATCCACGGCTGGTAGCCGCCGTAGACGCCGCTGCGCCCGCTGGGGCGGAACTCGGCATCCTTCACGTGGAACGCCTTGATGCGCGCATGGAAGATGTCGATAAAGGCCAGATAGTCCATCTGCTGGAGCAGCATATGGCTCGGATCAAAGAGGATGTTGCAGCGCGGATGGTTATCCACCAGCGCCAAAAAACGCTCGAAGGTCACGCCGTCGTGCAGATCTTCCCCGGGATGCAGTTCAAAGCAGACATCCACCCCCTGCTCGCCAAAGGTATCCAGTATTGGCCGCCAGCGGGTTGCCAGCTCCTCGAACGCTTCCTGAAAACGCTGCTCGTTATGCGGCGGCCACGGATAGAAAAACGGCCACGCCAGCGAGCCGGAGAAGGTCGCGTGCGCCTTCAGGCCTAATCTGGCCGAGGCTATCGCCGCCTGCTTCAGTTTTTCGGTTGCCCACGCCCGACGCGCAGCATCGTTACCGCGCACGGACGCGGGCGCGAAGTGGTCAAACGCGTCGCTGTAGACGGGGTTCACCGCCACAAGCTGCCCTTCCAGATGGGTCGACAGCTCGCTGATAACCAGCCCGTGCGCGGCCAGCGTAGCGGCGATGTCATCGCAGTAGGCCTGGCTCTCTGCGGCTTTCTCGACGTCAAAGATGTGCGGATGGTTGCAGGGGATCTGCACCGCCTTATAACCTTTACCTGCCGCCCATTCAGCCAGCCCGTCGAGCGAATTAAACGGCGCTTCTGCGCCAATAAACTGAGACAGAAAAATGCCGGGTCCTTTCATCGTCCTCATACCACCTCCTGAACGTTACGCCTTGTCATCGTCATACTTAAACGTGAGAAGGAAAATCAGCGCGATCGCCGCGGCCGCTACCGCCGGGATCCACCAGAATGTCACCCACGCCTGCGGCACGGTCTGCCCTGCCACCAGGCGGTTATAGAGCGCGCCGGAAATCTGCGAGCCAAGCAGCATGCCGATGCCGTAGGTGAACATCACGATCATGCTCTGGGCCTGGCCTTTGACCTTTTCGCCTGCCACCCGGTCGGTGTAGATAAAGCCGACGACAAAGAAGAAATCGTAGCAGACGCCGTGGAGCAGAATGCCGAGATACAGCAGAATGCGCCCCTCCTCGCTGACGCCCAGCGCGAACATGGCGTAGCGCACGAACCACGCCAGCATGCCGATCAGTAGCATGACCTTCACGCCCAGACGGCGGAACAGCAGCGGAATGACCAGCATGAAGAAGATCTCGGACATCTGCCCGAAGGACATGGCGGTGCTGACGTCGGCAATTCCAGCATCCGCCAGATACGAGGCGGTGTAGGCGTAATAGGTGCCGAGCGGGACGGAGATCAGCATCGCGCAGACGGAGAAGACGAAAAAGTGGCGGGTTTTGAGCAGCGCAAACGCATCCGCGCAGAAGAGATCCCGCACCTTCACCGGCAGGCCTTTCGCGGGCGCAGGCGTGTGCGGCAGCGTCAGGCTGTAAAGCGCCAGCAGCACGGAGCTGGCCGCCGCTACCTGAAAGATGGTAACGCTGGACGCCACGCCGGTGACGCCGATGAAAATGCCCGCCACGATCCAGCCGATGGTGCCGAACACGCGCACCACCGGGAAGGTTTTATCCACGTTTGCCAGGCTATGAAACGCGATGTTGTTGGTCAGCGCCAGCGTCGGCATGTAGCAGAGCGTGTAGCCAAACAGCAGGCCAATCAGCAGCGCGCCGTTCTCGGCAATCAGCGCCCCCGGCACGAACCAGAGGATCGCCGCGCCCGCGAGGTGCATCACCGCCATCACCTTCTGCGAGGCGAAGAAGCGGTCCACCAGCATGCCGAGCACGAACGGCGAGAGAATGGAGGCGATGGGCCCGGCGGAGAAGGCATCGCCAATCAGCAGAGACATGTTGTGCTGGGTCATCACCAGGCCAAGCGTGACCGACCAGCTACCCCAGATAAAAAATTGCAGAAACATCATCAGCGACAGCCGCGGCACCAGCAGCCGGTGCTGCGCTATCGCCTTTTCACTACTTTCAGTTGACACCATGTTAAGCCTCACCCGGAAAAAGTAATCGATTACAAAACAGCTCAAATGAAAAGTAATCGATTACAAAACAAAGATCCTGTGGATCGTAGAAGATTTGGGAGGGGGGTCACGATAAAGATGAAGCTGTGTTTTGTAGGCCCGGTAAGCGCAGCGCCACCGGGCGTGAAGGCAGGTGCGGTCTGGTTTGGCGCGGTCTGTTGCCCTCACCCCGGCCCTCTCCCACAGGGAGAGGGAGAAAAACGGGCTACTTTTTGCGTGAGAGCTTAAACGCGATAAACAGGAACACCACCCATACCGGCAGCAGCATTGCTGAAAGCCGCATCTCATCCATGGTGCACATCAGCACCAGAATCAACGCCAGGAACGCGATACAGAGGTAGTTCCCCGCCGGATAGAGCAGCGCTTTGAACTGCGTCTCGCGCCCCTTGCGGCGCATCGCCGCGCGGAAACGCAGGTGCGCGAGGCAGATCATGATCCAGTTCAGCAGCAGCGTCGCCACAACCAGCGCCATCAGCAGGCCAAAGGCCTGTTTCGGCAGCAGGTAGTTAATTAGCACTACCAGAGACGTAATCGCGCCGGAAAGGAACAGCGAATTGACCGGCACGCCGCGGCGGCTGACGCGGGTAAGGAACTTCGGTGCGTTGCCCTGTACGGAGAGGCCAAACAGCATACGGCTGTTGGAGTAGACCCCGCTATTGTACACCGACAAAGAGGCCACCAGAATGACGAAGTTCAGTGCCGAAGCCACCACGTTGCTGTTCAGATCGTGGAAAATCATTACGAACGGACTGCTGTCGGATTTCACTTCCACCCACGGGTAAAGCGCCAGCAGCACCACCAGCGAGCCGATATAGAACAGCAGAATACGGTACACCACCTGGTTGACCGCTTTCGGAATGCTTTTGTGCGGATCGCGCGCTTCGGCCGCGGTAATGCCAATCAGCTCCAGACCGCCGAAGGAGAACATAATCACCGCCAACGAGAGGATGAGCCCTTTCCAGCCGGTCGCCAGGAAGCCGCCGTGCTGCCACAGGTTGTCGATAGTGGCACGCTCGCCGCCGTGGCCGGAGAACAGCAGCCACAGGCCAAAGCCGATCATGCCGATAATCGCCAGCACCTTAATCAGCGCAAACCAGAACTCGGTTTCACCATACAGGCGCACGTTGACGAGGTTAACGGCGTTAATGATGATGAAGAAGGCCGCCGCCCAGATCCACGTGGGCACGTCCGGCAGCCAATACTGCATGTAGATGCCTGCAGCGGTCAGCTCCGCCATCCCCACCAGCACGAACATCACCCAGTAGTTCCAGCCGGAGAGGAAGCCTGCGAACGGGCCCCAGTATTTATAGGCAAAGTGCGCGAAGGAGCCTGACACCGGCTCTTCAACGACCATCTCGCCGAGCTGGCGCATGATCAGGAAGGCGATAATCCCGGCGATAGCGTAACCCAGCAGAACCGCCGGGCCGGCCATCTGAATGGCGGGGCCGATGCCGAGAAACAGCCCGGTACCGATTGCGCCGCCGAGGGCAATTAACTGAATATGTCGATTTTGCAAACCACGTTGCAGCGTCGGATTCTGATCCGACGAGGCTTCAGCGCGACCATGGCCTGAAGCGGATGACGCGTCTTTCACGCCCTACCCCTGTCTCTTTTTTAGAAGGGGCACGTTTTAACACTTCATGCTGGTGGTAGCAAGCTTAACGCCGGGCCAGCGCGTGCGCCCGGCGGATAAACGTCACGACCCGATAATTCCGCCGTCCGCTTTAACGATCACCACCGTGGACGATCGCGGGCGTCCGTTCGGACTGGCGTCCGGCCAGTTAGAGACGGCGCGAGGATTGGCCGGGTCGGTAATATCATCCCCGCCCTCCCCTGGGTGCTGAATGTTGATAAACAGCGTGCGGTTGTCCGGCGTAAACGCAATGCCGGTGATCTCACACCCGCGCGGCCCGGTCAGGAAACGGCGATACTCGTTGGTGCCCGGAATGGTCGCCACCATCTGGTTATTGCCCATCCCCTCGTACGCTTTCTTATTGATGGTGCTGGAGGAGACGTCGGTCTGGATCCACAGGACGCCCTGATGATCGAAAGAGAGTCCGTCCGGACTGCCGAATGCCGCGCCCTGCATGGAGCCTTTGGCCTTCGGATCGTCGCCGTCGGTGCGTCCGGCCATGACCAGAATATCCCACTTAAAGCGTGCGGCAGCAGGGTCCGCGCCGTCTTCGTGCCAGTGCATGATATGCCCAAACACGTTGTTGGCGCGCGGGTTGGCGGCATCCACCGGCGCTTTCCCCTCTTTCCCGCGATCGCTGTTGTTGGTGAGCGTACAGTAGACGCTGCCGCTGGCGTGCGGATCGACGGCTATCCATTCGGGGCGATCCATTTTGGTCGCCCCCACCGCGTCGGCCGCCAGGCGGGTTTTAATCAGCAGATCGCCCTGGTTTTCAAACCCTTTACTCTTATCCAGGCCATTTTGCCCGAAGATTAGCGGCAGCCAGTCGCCGCTCCCGTCCTCGTTGAACCTGGCGACGTACAGCGTGCCGGAGGTCAGCAGCTGCATATTGGCTTCACGGTTCGCGGGATCGTATTTTTTGTCCGAGACAAACTTATAGATGTACTCAAACTTCTGATCGTCCCCCATGTAGACCACCACGCGGTTATCGGCGGCGAGCGTGACGGCTGCCCCCTCATGCTTGAAGCGGCCCAGGGCGGTGTGCTTGCGCGGTGTGGAGGTGGGGTTGTAGGGATCGATCTCCACGACCCAGCCGAAACGGTTGGGTTCGTTAGGAGTTTTATCGACGCTGAACCGCTCGTCCACCTCGTTCCAGCGGTAGGATTCATCGCTGTCGCTGATGCCGTAGCGTTTTTCCAGCGGATTGAGATCGGCTTTTTTGACAAAAATATCCGACCAGTTTTCCTCGCAGGTGAGATAGGTGCCCCACGGCGTGTGGCCGTTGGCGCAGTTTTGCATGGTGCCCAGCACGCGCTCCCCCTGCGGGTCGGCGGCGGTTTTCATTAAGTCCTGATGCCGTGCCGGGCCGGTAAGCTGCATCGGCGTATTGACGGTGATGCGGCGGGCATATGAAGACGGGCGTACCACCTGCCAGTCTCTGCCCGCTTTTTTCACTTCCACTACCGAAACGCCCATCGCGTTCTGCCCCTTGCGGGCCTTGTCGAGGCTCCAGTTCGCCGTACCGTCGGTAAACAGCATCCCGTTGTCGATGTATTCATGGTTCATCGCCAGCAGGCCATGCTCCGGGTTTTGCTCCCCCTGCGGCAGGCTAAACCACGCCATGCCGTCGTGGTGCATGCCCGCCTGCACGGCCTGTTCGTCCGTGGTGTTGCTGGCGTCCGGCTTAAAGGCCGGCATGTTGTTTTTGATCCCCGTCGGGTCACCCCAGCGATAGAACGGGCGGGCAATATAGCCTTCCGGCACCCTGACCGTATCTTCGGTGGAGACGTCGATGCTGGTAAAGCCCAGGGAAACCGCTTTTGCCAGCGCGGAAGGCTTCGATACCGCGGCAATGGCGATCTCAGGTTTGATCAGAAACGGGAATGATACGGCGGCCCCCGCAACGGCCCCCATCTGGAGAAAACGGCGGCGGGAGAGGAACACCTCCGCCACCTCGGAGAATACCGGGTTTGCGCTGCGGTTAGCGATGTCGTCGCGATGTTCTTTTTTAAAAACGGATTTGAGGGGTCTGCCCATAGCGGCTTCCTGTCATTGGCCAAGAGGTAAAGAGTTGGCGACCAGTGTAAGAAGCTTTTATTACAATTTTATAACACGATGACGGAAGGATGGGGGCATCCGTGCCCCGGATAACGAGGTGGAACGCTTAGAACTCGTAGCCAACCGAGACCTTAAAGGTACGCGGTTCGCCCTGAGTGATGTAGGTACCGGAATCGTCCACGCTGGCCCAGTAGTTCTCATTGGTCACGTTGTCGATGCCCGCGCGCACGGTCATCTGGTTTGCGTTGTGGTTCACCGCGAAGCGATAGCGCATGCCCAGATCCAGCGTGGTGTAACTATCCAGCTTTTTGCTGTTCGCGAGGTCGGCATACTGCGTGCCGGAGTGGTTCACGCGCGCGGTCGCTGTCAGGCCGTCAACCGGCTTGATGTCGTACTCCGCGCCCAGCACGGCGTAGAAGTTCGGAATACCAATTGCATCGTTGCCCTGGTTCACGCCGTTTTTGGTTTTGGTTAGCTCCGCCTGCAGCCAGGTGGCGCTGGCGTTCAGACGCATCCCGAGCATCGGCTCGCCGAAGACGTTCAGCTCCACGCCACGGTTACGCTGCTCCGCATCCAGGCCGTAGTGATTGTTAGCATCGAGGATCGCCGAGGGCATTTTAATCTCAAACAGCGCCAGAGAGCCGCCCACGCGCCCGAAGTCCGCCTTCACGCCCACTTCGTTCTGCTTAGAGTGAACGATGCCGGTGCTCTGGCCGTAGTTGGTGGCGGTGTTAGGTGCGGTTTTGCCCGGCTGCAGCGCTTCGGTGTGGTTGGCGTAGAGGGAAATTTCTTCCCACGGTTTGTAAACCACGCCGTAGGTTGGCATCCAGCGGCTGCCGTCGAAGCCGTCCGCGTCGTTTTCTGCGCCGGTAATTTTGTTATACCCGCGAACGACCACTTTCTGATGGCGCGCGCCTGCGGTGAACAGCAGCTTGTCATCAAGCACGCCCAGGGTATCGCTCAGCAGCCAGCCCTGGGTGCGGGTGCGCCCGCTGGTCAGCGGATCGCTGTATTTACCACCGGAGCCGTTTAAGTTGGTGCTGTCCGGCATATCCACGCCGGTGTTGTGGTAGATGTTGGTGGTCGGGTTATCCTTCGCCGCCGACATTTTCCACGCGATTTTTTCGTTTTTGGTCATCGCGGAATAGCCAACGTTGACCTTGTGCGATACGAAGCCGGTAGTGAAGTTACCGCGAATGCCCGCCATCCCGCTGACGGAATCGCTGATGCGGTTGGTATCCAGACGGCTGACCGTTGCGTTACCGCTCTTGTCCACCAGCTTCGGCGCGCTGTAAATCCCTTCTTCATGCGCGTGCTGCGCGCCGAGGCCGGTATAGGCCGTCCAGCTATCGGTGATGTCGTACTCGCTGCGCCACATCCCGAACTCGTTTTCGATATCGCTGTAGGCCCACTTCTGCGAGAAGTTACGATCGTTCTTCGGTGGTTCTGGCACGAAGTCCACCGCCGAGATGTTGACGCTGGTCGGGCTGCCGTGGAAGGTTTTTTTCTGATAGCCCAGATCCAGCGAGGTGCGGAAGCGGTCGCCTTTGTAGTCCAGGCCGGTGGAGAGCAGCGTGGTGCGGCGGCGATCGTTCGGTACGCCGGTTTCGCCTTCACGATGCACGAGGTTCACGCGCGCGCCGAACTGGTCGTTATCGCCAAAGCGACGCCCCGCATCCAGCGTGGTGCCAATCTGGGAATCCGAGGTGTAGTCCACGCCCACTTTCGCCTGCGGCGTTTCCCCGGCATGCTTTGGCTCAAGGTTAATCATCCCGCCCACGCCCGAGCTTGCCGCGCCGTTCATCAGGGAGTTTGCCCCTTTGAAGATCTCAATGCGGTCAACCATCTGGGCATCCACCACCTGACGCGGCAGCACGCCGGAGAGGCCACCGAAGGTCATGTCGTCGCCGTCAAACTTCAGGCCGCGAATGCGGAAGGTTTCTGCGCTGTTGCCGTAACCCTGCACAAACTGCACGCCCGCGTCGTTGGCGACCACATCAGCAATGGTTTTCGCCTGCTGATCTTCCACCAGTTTTGAGGTGTAGCTGATGATGTTGAACGGCACGTCCATGGCGTTCTGCTGGCCGAGCATCCCCATTCGCCCGCCGTTCGCCACCTGTCCGTCAAGGAAGGCCGGCACCAGCTGGTCGCCACCGGGTTTAAAGTCACCGGCAGGTGCAGACTGCACAACGATGGTGTCTTCTTTTTTATCCTCTGCCGCCCAGGCGGAATGTGTAACCGCGCCAATGGCGAGCGCCAGCAGCGTTTTGTGCATTTTGGTGTTGTTCATCGTTAACTCGTTTGAAAGTGCGCGCAAAAATAGCCCGTGGACGGGCTTTAGAATATATTGGTTGCAATGCAAATGAGAACTATACGCATTATCTATGCTTTGGCAAGCGCAAATCTCTGCAGGATCCTGCTCAAATTAATGCGTGATAAAAGGGGATGCTCCCTTGCGCTGAACCCTTTGAGATCACACGCACGGAAAATGAGGCCATTTTGGCAACCATGACGCAAATACGACACAAGGAGAAAATCAGGATGGTTTGAAACTGGCGTAAGTGCCTGTTTCTAAATGGCACGCCCTGTAGGATTCGAACCTACGACCTACGGCTTAGAAGGCCGTTGCTCTATCCAACTGAGCTAAGGGCGCACTGAGAAGAGTGAACTTCGCGGTGGTGAAACGCGAAGAATTATACGGTCAATGTCAGGTGAGTCAATGCCTTTTCCGTTTTCGGGGGCAATTACCGCTAGCCGATTGTAAATACGGCTATTTTCTCAACATTTCTCGCTGTTTCACCGTAAAATTTAGCGCTGCGAAAAGGCTTAGTTGTATTTAAGTAACGCCTGCTGTTTTCCTGCTCGTCGGCTCGTCACACTAGAGCGAGGTTTCCCGGCCGCCTGGAGGCTGACAGACAACAGGACAATGGAGTGACAGCGCAAAACCCGTTCGATACGCCCCCCCGATTACAGTTTATTTCTCAGGACATCGTCGGCATCAAACTGGAGCCTGTCGTCGCCCTCACCTCTCAGCGTCAGGTTGGCGTGGAGGTGCTTAGCATTCTGTCCGAAACGCAGCACAGCGAGGATTTTTTTCGCCATCAGTCGGCAGGCTGGTCAATGACGCTGCTTGAAGCGCAGCTTGCCGCACTAAAAAAGACGCCGCACGGTAATAACCTTTTTATTAATCTGCCGATAACCGTTATGACAGAGCCAGCGTCTTTTCAGCGGCTCATCAATCTGAAAAACACGCCGCTGAATATCGAGATTGTTGATCTCTCTGCCTTTCTGGCTTTCTCTGCCGCACAGAAGCAGCGCGTCATTCAAAACCTGTCGAAACTCCGGGAACAGGGGCACAGTATATGGCTGGATGACATCGACGAAACGGTCATTCAGCCGTTTTTATTTTGTCGATTACCGTTGAACGGCATCAAAATTGATAAGGGCGCATTCTGGCGTTTACGCGCCACACCCGCGCTGAGGCAGCTGGTTTTACGTTGCTTTCAGCTGGCCGGGAGCGTGCTCATCGAAGGTATTGAGACTGAACGCGATCGCACCTGGGCACTGCAGGCAGGCGCAGATCTCGGCCAGGGATATTACTGGCCGTCCTGGACATGGCCGGAGGATTAAAGAGCCATTTCCAGGAGGGAGACCATGCGAATGACAGTGCGCCGTTACCGGCGGCGGCGTACAGGAAGTGATGCACTGGGATTTACGCGCTCACCTTTTGCTCCCCCCTTTTTCGACCGGCTCGAGTTTTTGAGCCAGTCCATCAGCCAGCCCCGAAAAACCGACGCTCCGTTTATCATTCTGGTCACGGAGGATCATTTTCTGCGCACCGGTTTTCTCAATGGACAGTTTCCCCTGAGCAGCTGTTGCGACTATATCTCACTGGATGATGCGCTCGGCGCTCAGGCACAATGGCCTTCAGCGCGTCTGGTGGTGGATGTAGAAAGCCGTTCCACCGGGCTGATTGATCAACTGGATCAGTTAAGAAGGCATAGCCTGTATCCCCCCTTCCTGACGCCGTGGCTACTGGTCCGGGCAGATAATTATGATACCCGCCTCTTCTGCAAAGCGGCGGGGCCTTTTCACGTGCTGGAACGTCAGATGAACGCGGCAGGGCTTCAACACAGCCTGATGGATGCCCGCCCACCGCAGGGGTCCGATAAAGACTGGTTTTCCCGCAATGAATGGCCCATTTTGCAAGAGCTTGCCCGCGGTAAGACGCTGCGTCAGATTGCCCTTCTGCAGAATCGCCCCTATAGCCGCATTATCTATCGTCTCAGCTGCATCCTGCTTAAGCTGGGGCTGAGCCATCGCCAGGAATTGTTACACCTTCTTAATAACCTCTCTGACTGCACGTTTTAACTTACGCACTAACTTCTTATTTCCTAAAGCGCTTTAGGAATTTACTTACCATGCATGTTATGAAATGGTTAAATTTTAACAATGTATTCGATTTTATAACTATTCCTAATTTATGGTTCGGAACCATGTGAAATGTCACAGAATGAACCAAAGGCAGCACTTTCCTCCATCCGTTAAGTGAATGCAGAAGGCGTTAATAAGATGATAATGATGTAAAAACAAGCAGCTTCGCTTAACTCTCCAGGAGCTGAAAGCAAAGTGGATAGCATGTTCTCCTGCGCGATGATGGCGTGACGTTGATGCGCCTTAAGCACTTTCAGATGAAGGTTTGACACCTTGCGAGGGCACTTTTTCGCCTCTTTGACCCTGGGTCGCCCGCCGAATCGACGGCCTTTTTTATTAACAATTACGCAACATAAAGAGACATCTGTTATTTTTTGTTATTACATAAAGATGAAAAGATGCGGTAAATGGGATAACAGGATATTTCCGCTAAATTTAAAAACATAGCCATTAAGATCCAGAAGATAATACAAACCAATAAGCGGAGACTAATTTACAGGGTTTTCGGAAAAAACTTACTCTGTATAATAAGATGCGTACCAAATCTGAATAAGAAAAATCTTTTTGCCAACACCAGCCAAATGAGATGACCGCGCTGAGGCACTGTTCTTTTCATTACGTAAACAAGGATGCTTTCGCTCTTTCCAGGGAAATACTACGGTATAGGGATCTGCACTTTATATCCTTCCGGCATTTCGAGAGTTTTACAAAACTCTGCATAACGCTTTTAACAATCTGAGGCATTAAAAATGAAACCGGCATCCGTTATCATTATGGACGAACATCCTATCGTCAGAATGTCGATAGAGGTCCTGCTACAGAAAAATAAAAATATCACAGTCAAGCTTAAGTCTGGCGATAGCCATGAAGTTCTTGACTGTATTCGCAATCATCCTATCGATTTGGTGATCCTTGACATCGAACTTACGGGCACAGACGCCTTCGCTTTACTGAAGAGAATCAGAAACTTAAACAAAGACATCAAGATTCTGTTCCTCTCCTCTAAATCAGAGTTATTTTACGCGGGTCGTGCGATTCGCGCCGGGGCCAACGGCTTCGTCAGTAAACGAAAAGATTTGGGTGAGATCTACAACGCCGTAGAGATGATTCTGATGGGTTATTCTTTTTTCCCGTCGGAAACGCTGAATTTTATAAACCATATGGGTTCGGGAAAAGGGATGGCAGCGGATATGCCATTATCGAATCGCGAGGTCACGGTATTACGTTATCTGGCGAATGGATTATCCAATAAGGAGATTGCTGAACAGTTACTGTTAAGCAATAAGACCATCAGTGCGCACAAATCCAATATTTATTCCAAGCTTGGCGTACAAAGCATCGTGGAATTAATAGATTACGCCAAAGCGCACGAGCTGCTATAACCTGAATTCACTCCCTGCAGTTTATCCGAGCTGCAGGGAGTGCGGTCAGTGCTAATTATAATTAATCATGAAGGTAGCATCCGCATCAGCCCGTCCGGGCTGAGGGTTATCGGCCGTGGCAATATAATTGGCATAAAATGATAGGGTCGCATTCCCCTGTGCATCAACCGTCACCGGCTGGCTGGCCTGCTGAAGCGCCAGACGCGTTTTATCCGCATCCCTGATCTCGACGGCGACGTGGCTCGCTGTACTGGCATCATTCAGCGCCAGTAACCCGCTATTGCTCCCGTCAGCCTTACCCGAGAACGTAATGGACGCCGCCCCGGGCGGACAGCCGGTCAGCTTCAGCGTGAAGGGCATAGGTTGCGTGCGGCTCCCCGTGGTGTTGAGTTGCTTCGTGGGCCAGGTGCCCAGCGTGACCGTTTTGTCGCTATCGTTACCCTCTGCGACGCAGGTGAAATCGACAATATTGCCGTAGAGCCGAATATTAATTTCGCCCAATGCGGTTTCCGCCTGAGCCTGGGTGCAAAGCGCAAAGAGCGCCACGGTGATAAAACGGATCCCGTTTCGCATGTCTGCTCCTTAGTCGTAATCCACACGCAAATATCCGCGCGAGGTAAAGCGTCCTTCCGCTGGCTTGTTGCCCGTCACGCTCACCGGCCAGACCCGGATCCCCACCTGCGCCTGCGCGCTGTCGTCCAGGCGGAACGGAATTTTGCTCGTCAGGTTGTTAGGCGTGAGCGGCGCACCGCTCTCGTTGGCAATGATAAACCCCACATCCGGGTTATCCGACACCACCACATTATTGGAGACCTTTTCAGCCTCGACGCGCATCGTCAGCATAGCGTTTGCCTCCACGTTGGTGCATTTAATCGCGATGGTTTTGCTTTGCGATGAGACGCCCTCCGGCTTGTTACCCACGCCCGCCTTGCTGAACAGGGAGGCGCCAATGTCGCCGAAATCAAATTCAACCACATTGCCGGCGTTGATGGCGCAGCTCTGCGGCACCTGAATGGTTCCGCTGTAGCTGATGGTGTAGACCGGCGTGGTCAACGGATCGGAGGAGGTGGTGGTGACGTAAACGCGGAACATGGTGGCACGCGGGATCACCACCATATTGATAAAGCGTCGGGTCACCTTAAGACGGAAAATAAGGCTGGAATCCTGCACGCCAAACGGTTTGTTTTTTGAAACGTTCGGATGGCTCCCCATCTGGATATAGTTTTTGGGTGGATAAAACGCGCCAGCATAGCTATCCGTGATCTTCATCGCCCCGTCCAGATAGTCGTTAAGCTTCAGATACTGATAGCCATCGCTGGTCCCGGTGATCGGGTAATCCGTCACGTAGCTGCGCTTGGTGGTATTCCCGACGGTGCCCTTCGGGCAGACGGCGTTTACCCCCACCCACTGCGATTTCTCGCTGAGGGTGACAACCTGCCCAACCTGGTTATTCGAGCTGTTGAATTTATCCGTCAGGTCGTAATGCACCTCCGTCGGCACGCCCTTTTCATTGACGCACACGGTGGCTAACGCGTTTGTCGCGGGCAGGAGTGCCAGAAGCGACAAGGCAAAGATATGGATTTTAATCACAGCGGATCCCCTTAAGTGTGATCGCCTGTTGCAGGCTCTTTTCAGGCAAGCTGTAAGGCGCACGGCACTGGGACTGCGCCCCGTTACCCCACTGGACCAGCAGTTCGCCTTCCAGCGGCAGCCCACTCAAGTAAATTTGCCCGTCATCCCCCACCATGCTGGTCACGCCGCTCTGGGTTTCGCGCACCACGGCGCCGAACGGCACCGGCTGGTTGCCGCGCGTTACCGTCAGCAGGGCGCGCACGCCAATGCGGGTATCAAAGCTGGCGCGGACCAGCGCGCCTTTGGTCGGCACCACGCTGCTCACGTTGTTTTCGATGTCGGTGTTGTTGCTCATGGTATTGGTATCCAGCGCCACGCGGTTATAGCGGTAGACGGTGGCATACGGCATGACCGCGTAGCCTCGCCAGTCGGTCTTCACGCCGGTCTGGTTTTCCACGCTGACGCCTGATGCCCCCGGCGCCTTAATCAGCACGTTGGTATCGCCCAGCGGCTGGCTGAAGGTCACGCCGTCTGAATGGCCAACCACCCCGCCGGAGAGCTGCCAGTTGAGATCGTGCTGATCGCGGGAATAGTTGTAGCCCACGCCCAGCGTGCCGTAGGTTGCCTGCCAGTTGGCGCTGGCGCTTCCGCTTGAGCCGTTGGTGCTGGCGTGTCCCTGGGTCACGCTGTAGTTCAGGTTGCGGTCCTCAAGCAGCGTGCCGCTGACGCCGGTTTGCCAGCTCGTGTCGCCATCGCTGTTTCGGCTGGCGGATGCGGTGGCATAGGCGCGATCGATCGCGCTGTCCCGGCGATAGCCCTGGCGGGTAAAGAGGCTAAACGGTACGGAGACGTTAAACGACGCGATCCGGTCGGTACCGTCGATCCCGACGGATTTGTT
Organism: Enterobacter sp. 725m/11; assembly: GCF_011683705.1. Classification (NCBI taxonomy): domain Bacteria; kingdom Pseudomonadati; phylum Pseudomonadota; class Gammaproteobacteria; order Enterobacterales; family Enterobacteriaceae; genus Enterobacter; species Enterobacter sp. 725m/11. The sequence continues at coordinate 21,530 of NZ_JAAQOK010000007.1, forward strand.
CCACGACCATGACAGGGAGTAGTTGATCCCCTTCACGCCCCCCGCGTAGCCCAGCTGATACCAGAGGTTCGTTTCGTCCGTCCCCCAGTAGGTTTGCTCGCTCCCGGAGATATAGACCGAGCCGTAATCCCCCAGCGACTGGGAAATGTTGAGCTGGAAGCGGCCTTTTTTATTCCACGTCAGGTTGTGATAGCTCTGCACGTCCGGCACATCGTTATCGTCCTGGCTATCGGCATACTGGTAGCCCTCCATTGAGCGCCAGGCCACGTCGTCCAGGGTGTAAAACCCCTTCGTTGAGTAGCGGTAGCCCAGCAGCTGGAAGTTGGTGCCAAACCCGTTCAGCGATTTTGCATAGAGAAAACGCAGCGATTGCCCTTCATGTTTGCTGTCGTCCGCGAGCTGGCTGCGGGCGTGGGTGATATCGACGGAGACTGCGCCCCAGTCACCAAGGTTTTTCCCGGCACCAACGGCCACTGCGGTATAGCGTGACGCCAGCTGGGTGCCGCCATAGAGCGTAACGCCGTTAGCAAGGCCGGTAATCAGGGTGCCCTGGGCGAAAAACGGTGTATCCTGGTCGCTGTTACCGCTGCGGTAATCCCCCGCCACGAGGTCATATTTCCAGCGCCCTTCACGCTGCAGGAGCGGCACGGTGGAGTACGGCACGGTGTAGCGCTGCTGGCTGCCGTCTTTCTCTTCCACCGTGACGTCAAGGTCACCGCTGGAGGAGGTCGGGTTAAGATCGGTAATGGCGAACGCACCGGGCTGGACGTAGCTTTGATAGATAACGTAGCCGTTCTGGCGAACCACCACTTTGGCAGGCGTACGGGCAATACCGCGTACGGTCGGCGCGTAACCCTGCAGGCTGTCGGGGTACATGCTGTCAGACGAATAGAGCCGCCCGCCGCGAAAACCGACGCTGTCGAAAACGTCATTCCCGGTGTTGCTGTCGCCCAGCACCAGCTCACTTTTCAGTGGGATAACGGTGCGCTGCGCCCAGGTGCCAATATTCTGCCACTCGCTGCGCCGCTTCCCGTTATTTTGCGTGTAGCGCCATGCGCCGTTGTTGCGTAAACGCCAGGCACCATAGTTCAGCCCGCTCTGCAGGTTCAGGTAATAGCTGTCGTCTTCGCTTCCCCGGTTGCCCGTAAAGCTGTAGTTCACCAGCGCGGCGGGAATGCCTTCATCCCACTGTTCAGGCGGAATATAGCCGCGCGCGCTGTTTTGCATTGCCACCTGCGGCAGGCTGACGTTCAGGCGCTGTGAAGCAAAGTTAAATACCGTTTCGCTGCCGGGAATAGCCGTGGTCAATGGAACGCACGTTTCACCCTGCACCTTCGCCAGCTCGGGAAATGCGGCAACGTTGACGCCAAAGCGATCGAGCATCGCGCGCGTAATGCACGGCGACAGGCCGCCCGCCACCGGCGGCGTGTTCTCGGCCTGTTCAAAACGCACGTCCTGGGTGCCGATAAACTCATCGTTACGCCAGATATCCACGCGATAGATGCCGGGTGCCTGCTGGTGCCCCTGTTCAAAACGTGACAAATCCGCCACGCTGGCGGTGTCGTCGGATAAGAAGGCCGGGTTGAAGTAGCTTTCGCTCCAGCCAGCCTGCGGCCAGAGCGCGGCCATCAGCGCCAGTGCAACCGGGCAGTAACGTCCCTGGTGGTTTTTCATCGCCCTGACTCTGCTCACAGGTTGACGCTGCGCGCCGGTGTAATGGCACCGTAGTCATTCACGCTCTGCCAGGAGAGCGTACCGCCAGCCCCGGCAGGCAGCACCTGCTGAGCCGAGTTTTTCGGCGCGACCATCAGGTTTTCCAGCGTCTGACCGCCCAGCTTCAGGTTGACCAGAGTGATGTAATACGGCGAGGCGTTGCTGACTTTGAGATGGTTCCCCACGCGCTCAAAGCGCAGCTGGGAAAGCGCCTCATCCGGCTGCATCGCCAGGTTATTCGGGCGCACAAACAGCTTGATGCGCGAAAGGATCGCCAGCTGCAGCACGTTATTGTTTTCCGTTTTCGCTTTGTTCACTGACGGGATCGCCTTCACGTTCATGTAAAAGAGCGATTCGCGATCGGCGGGCAGCGCGGGCCCGGCGTAAATAATACGCAGCGTGTTTTCGCTGTCCGGCTCGCTAACGAACAGCGGCGGCGTGACGGCAAAGGTTTTTTCCTTTTGCCCGCTGGCATTTTCGATCCACGCGTTAATTAAGTAGCGTTCTTGTTTATTGCTGTTGGTGATCGCCAGCGACGTTTGCTTCGCATCCGCCGGATAAATAACGCGCGTGGCCCCCAGCGCAATACCGCCGGAAGCATTCGCGCAAGCAGAAACCATCATTAAAATAAACGATAAAAGCAGTCCTGGTTTAATTAGCATATTCATCAAAACCGTACCTTTAATAATGTGTTCGCAGGTGTTATGGATAAATCAACGTAAACCAGACATCCGACTGAATATTGCCTGGCACGAGGTGTTCGGAAATAGCGCGATAGCGGGCGCTAAAATGAAATGCGAGCTCGCTGGTATTCACGGGCAACCAGCTGACGGCCGTCGCATTCGGGATAATCTGACGCTGCTGCTCATCAAAAAGCGCCAGCCCTACGCCGCTGCTGACAGGCGTTTCACCTGGCCGCGATGTCGCCAGAAAAACCTGCGGATCTTCCGCGGGCGTCACGCCCTGAAACTGGATCCCCACGATGCGAGAGACATCCACGCTGCAGTCCAGCAGCCGCACGGTGAACGGCACATTAACCGTTGAAAAGCTGCCCACACCGGAAAATGAATTGGTTCGGTACTGCCCCATGTCGATGCGCATATTCTGGCTGTCGGGCGCCACGGCGCAGCCGCCGTTTACCAGCTCCCCACGAAGATGCACCTTGCCGCCTTCGATCACCACGGTATGCGCCGATGCCGGGCAGGCCATCGCAAGGGTTAACAGCAGTAGTGTTCCAGTCCTTGTCATCCTTCGTTCCTGGCAGTAGCGTATGACGGGCCTCGTCCCTGAGGCCTGAACATCCCTGTGCGAGGGTATTATTCGTATTTCATTACGAAGGTGGCGTCAGCGTTCGCCTGGCCTGGCTCGGTGGTTGCAGCCGTTGATTTGTAGCGCGCGGTGAATTGCAGGGTGTTAGTCCCTTTAATCAGGTCTTTCGCGGCAGAGAAGGTGGCACCGTCCGGGGTCAGCACGCTGGATTTGCTGTCGAGGATCTCGATACCCACGCCTTTCGCGGTGTTGTCGTTGTTACCGGACGTCACGGCCAGCAGGGTTTTGTCGGTCGCGTCGATCTGGCCGGTGAAAGCAACGGCAGCGGTTTTCGCAACCAGCGGATCGCAGTCATTCAGTTCAATGTTGAACGGAATATTAGAGGTGGTGTCGCCCACTTTGGTGAATTTCGCGGTACGATACTGACCGAGATTAACCGTCTGCTCGGAAGAATCGGTATTTACTGAACAAGCAGCATTAACCAGTTCACCTTTAAAATGCACGGTACCGCCATTTACGGTAACCGGCGTAACGGGATCGGCTGCATTAGCGGCACCCGCGACCAGGGCCAGTGTTGCAATAACAGAAGAAGCAATGTTGCTGAGTTTCATGTCTATTCCTTTAAAATGTAAATAACCCTTCCCGCGAAAAATCGGGAATAAGAAATACGTTCAATTGCGTAATTGAAAACTTATTTCGGAGGAGACAAAGTAGCTCAGGATGTAATTTTTAAATATGTCAAAACACTGCCATTTCGCCAGGTCACATCCTAATCCCGTCTAAGAAATTGACCATCACTTAAGAAGGGTTTTTGCGCCTCACGGATGAAAACTCGTAAAGGGTGACTGACAGCGGCGCTCGCTTCTGACAAAATACAGGCAATCCCCCCTTTCAAACGTTACAGACGGAATCTTCTCTCTGATGGCAGCAAAGATTATTGACGGTAAAACGATTGCGCAGCAGGTGCGCTCTGAGGTCGCGGAAAAAGTGAAGGCGCGTAAAGCCGCCGGAAAACGCGCTCCCGGGCTGGCCGTTGTGCTGGTTGGCAGCAACCCGGCATCACAGATTTATGTCGGCAGCAAACGCAAAGCGTGTGAAGAGGTGGGGTTCGTCTCCCGCTCTTACGATTTGCCGGAAACCACCAGCGAAGCGGAACTGCTGGAACTTATTGACACCCTGAATGCCGATAAAGAGATCGACGGCATTCTGGTTCAGCTGCCGCTGCCTGCGGGCATCGACAACGTGAAGGTATTGGAGCGTATCGCGCCGGATAAAGACGTCGACGGTTTCCATCCGTACAACGTGGGCCGCCTGTGCCAGCGCGCGCCGCGTCTGCGCCCGTGCACCCCGCGCGGCATCGTGACGCTGCTGGAGCGTTATAACATCGACACCTACGGCCTGAACGCCGTGGTCATCGGCGCGTCCAATATCGTGGGCCGTCCGATGAGCATGGAGCTGCTGCTGGCCGGCTGCACCACCACAGTGACCCACCGCTTTACCAAAAACCTGCGTCACCACGTTGAAAACGCCGATCTGCTGATCGTCGCGGTCGGCAAGCCGGGCTTTATTCCGGGCGAGTGGATCAAAGAGGGCGCGATTGTCGTGGACGTCGGGATTAACCGTCTGGAAAACGGCAAAGTGGTCGGCGACGTGGTGTACGAAGATGCGGCGGCTCGCGCCTCTTACATTACGCCAGTGCCGGGCGGCGTTGGCCCGATGACTGTAGCAACGCTGATTCAGAATACTTTGCAGGCATGCGAAGAGTACCACGATGTAGAGGAAGCATAAGATGGCCACATTTTCATTAGGCAAACACCCGCACGTTGAGCTGTGCGATCTGCTCAAGCTCGAAGGCTGGAGCGAAAGCGGCGCGCAGGCGAAAATCGTTATCGCCGACGGGCGGGTTTTAGTCGACGGCGTGGTGGAAACCCGCAAGCGCTGCAAAATTGTCGCCGGCCAGACCGTGAGCTTTGAAGGGCAGAGCGTGACCGTGACGGCCTGAGTCCTCCTCACCCTCTCCCCAAAGGGGAGAGGGGATCAAAAATCCCCCCATATCCATCACGGTTATTTATCGATCAACTTCAAATAATCACTATTTCATCTGTTGAAAGGTGAGATTTCAGTTGCGCGTTTTTCACTCTTTCCCCACGATAAGTAGAACGTTCTACTAAAACGTTCTACTTACAATAACAGCGCTTAAAAAGCGCTACTCGGGGGAAATCAGCATGAGTCTGATATCAGGGTTTGTTAAATCGCTGTCTAAGTTATCGATGATTGGTCGCGCCTTAATGCTGCCAATTTCACTGCTTCCCGCTGCGGGCCTGCTGCTGGCCTTCGGCGATAAGTTCCACCTGCCGCTGATGATGAACGCCGGCGGGGTTATCTTTGATAACCTGCCGATGCTGTTTGCCATTGGCTCTGCTGTCGGTCTGGCGTCGGAATCCGGTATCGCGGCGCTGTCCGCGGCGGTGTCGGTGTTTGTCACTAACATCACCATCAGTACCGTATTAAGCATTACGCCGGAAATGGCCTCACAGGGCGGAAAATATGCCATGGTGGTCGGCATCCCGACGCTGCAGATGGGCGTCTTCGGCGGGCTTATCTGCGGCATTCTCGCAGCCTGGTGCTACAACCGCTTCCACACCATGCAGCTGCCGGAGTTCCTCGGCTTCTTCTCCGGGAAGCGCTTTGTGGCGATCGCCACGGCGTTCCTCTCTTTCCTGATGGGGCTGCTGCTACCGTACGTCTGGCAGCATATTCAGGCCGGTATCGACGCGCTCTCCGTGATCGTAAACGGTGATAACCAGGCGGCATCAACCTTTATCTTCGGGCTGGTGGAGCGCGCGCTGATCCCGCTCGGCCTGCACCACATCTGGTATCCGTCCTTCTGGTATTCGTTCGGGGATTACACCACCCAGGCGGGCCAGGTGATCCACGGTGACCAGACCATCTGGTTCAAGATGCTCGAAGAGGGGGTGAAATCCTTCAGCAGCGACACCTACCAGAACGCCGGTAAGTTCATGCAGGGCGAGTTCCCGCTGATGCTGTTCGCGCTGCCTGCGGCATGCCTGGCGATGTACCACGAAGCGCATACGAAGAATAAGAAAATCGCGGCCGGTATTCTCTTCTCCGCTGCCCTCACCTGCTTCCTGACGGGGATCACCGAGCCGGTAGAGTTCACCTTTATCTTCGTGGCGCCGATTCTGTACGTCTTCAACGCCATCATGGCGGGCCTGGCGTACATGACTATGTACCTGCTGCACGCGCATATCGCCAAATCGTTCTCGGCGGGCTTTATCGACTACCTGTCGTTCGGGATCCTGCCGTCGTTTAACGGCTATCAGACCAACTTCCTGAGTGCCATTATCATCGGCATTCCGATGGCGCTGATTTATTACTTCACGTTCCGCTTCGTGATCCGTCGTTTCGACGTGAAAACGCCGGGCCGTACGGAGGTGACCGCCAGCGCGAATGACAAGTCCGATTCCGAACTTGCCACCGAAATCATCGGTCTGCTGGGCGGCGCGCAGAACATTGACTCCGTCGGCTCCTGCATCACCCGCCTGCGTCTGGAAGTGGCGAAGAGCGATGCGGTGGACAGGGACGGACTGAACGGGCTTGGCGCGCGCGGCGTGGTCTTCGTCGGCGACAACGGGATCCAGGTGATTTTCGGTGCCAGAGCACAGTTTATCGCCCAGACCATGTCCACCATGATCGGCAAATAATAAGATGCCTGAACGACACGTCTCCTGTACGCTGGGAAACGTGTCTTATCCGGCTGATAATCGGTAAATTTCAGGGAGCGGTTTTGAAGAAAGTCAGCATCATTGATGTCGCAAAGCACGCGGGCGTCTCGGTCTCTACCGTGTCGCTGGTGCTACGTCAGAAAGGGAAAATCTCAGAGGCGACGATCGAGAAGGTCAATGCCGCCATCACGACGCTGGGCTATGTTCATAACGTTGCCGCTGCCAACCTCCGCGCCAACACCTCCAATCTTATCGGCCTGATCCTGCGCGACTTCAGCGACAGCTTTTCCATCAAGGTGATGGCGAGCATCGTTCAGGAGCTGGAGAAGCAGGGTTATATGGTGTTTCTCGGCCAGCCGCTGAACGACCAGGAACATCTGGAACGGACCCTGCTGTCGTTTAAGCAGCAGGGCGTCGCGGGCGTTATTTATCTGGCGTCTGACACCCGTAACGCCGCTTTACCGGAGCAGATCCGCCAGTGCCCGCTGCCGCTGGTGGCGGTCTCGCAGTCTCTGCTGGACGAAAAATGCAATCTGGTCATGCGCGATAATCGCCAGGCGGCGAACCTGGCCGCACGCTATCTTATCGAACGCGGACACCGCACGATCGCCTACATTGGCGGGCGCGAGGGCTGTCTTATCCGCGAGCAGCGCCTGCTCGGCTTTCGCAGCGCGATGACGCAAAACGGGCTGGTCTGGCGCGATGATTATTCACCGGCCTGCAGCGACGACACCCAGGCCGCCGCGATGGCAACGCGTCAGCTGCTGGAGAAAAACAGCTCCATCACCGCCCTGCTTTGCCACTCCCCGGATGCGATGATCGGCTCCATTTCCGGCATTCACCAGGTGGGCCGCACCGTGGGGAAAGACGTGTTCCTGACCCAGCAGGTGGCGCTGATCGGTTTTGAAGATATGCTTCACGTCAACCTCACCTCCCCTTCCTTCACCTACGTCTCCTCGGCCAGCGATGAAACCGGACGACAGGCGGCGGGGCTGATTATCCGCAAGCTGAAGGAGCCGGATCTGCAAACCCAGCGCATTACGCTGTCCGGGCAACTTATCGCCCGCGAGTCGGCGTAAAATCAGAATTTGACACAGGTTTGCTGCAGCGAATTCGCTGCTATATTGCTGTGATTTGCCATGGATAATTGCAATGCCTACCGTTATCACTCACGCTGCTGTTCCCCTTTGCCTGGGCTTAGGTCTGGGAACGAAAGTCATCCCTCCCCGCCTGCTGTTTGCCGGGATCGTGCTCGCCATGCTGCCGGACGCCGACGTGCTGGCGTTCAAATTCGGCGTCGCCTACGGGAATATTTTCGGCCACCGCGGCTTTACCCATTCGCTGCTGTTTGCCTTTGCGGTACCGATACTCTGCGTGCTGATTGGCCGACGATGGTTCCGGGCCAGCCTGACGCGCTGCTGGCTGTTCTTAACCGTTTCACTGCTGTCGCACAGCCTGCTGGATTCCGTTACCACCGGCGGAAAAGGCGTCGGCTGGCTGTGGCCGTGGTCAGACGAGCGCTTCTTTGCGCCGTGGCAGGTGATTAGGGTCGCGCCGTTTGCGCTGTCGCGCTACGCCACGCCGTACGGGCATGAGGTCATTATCTCGGAACTGCTGTGGGTGTGGCTGCCGGGGGTGGTGCTGATGGGGATGTTGTGGTGGAAAAGAAGGTAAAAGTAGGCCCGGTAAGCGTTAGCGCCACCGGGCGTTACAGACTTACTTACGACGCCAGGTCGTCCCCTGCGGGCCGTCTTCCAGAATGATGCCCATCTCGGTCAGACGGTTACGCGCCGCATCGGCCGCCGCCCAGTCTTTGGCCTGACGCGCTTCCAGACGCGCCTTGATCAACGCTTCAATCTCCGCCACTTCACCGTCATCCGCCTGCGCGCCGCTCTGCAGGAACGCGTCCGGCTCCTGCTCCAGCAGGCCAAGCACGGAAGAGAGCTTACGCAGATGAGATGCCAGCGCATTCGCCGCTGCCATGTCCTCTGACTTCAGGCGGTTCACTTCGCGCGCCATGTCGAACAGTACGGAGTAGGCTTCCGGGGTGTTGAAGTCATCGTTCATCACCTCAACGAAGCGCGCTTCGAACGCTTCGCCCCCCGCCGCAGGCACAGATTTGTCGGTGCCGCGCAGCGCGGTGTACAGACGCTCCAGCGCCGAGCGCGCCTGCTTCAGGTTCTCTTCGCTGTAGTTCAGCTGGCTACGATAGTGGCCAGACATCAGGAAGTAGCGCACGGTTTCCGCATCGTAATACTTCAGCACGTCGCGCACGGTGAAGAAATTGCCCAGCGATTTCGACATCTTCTCGCGGTCAACCATCACCATCCCGGAGTGCATCCAGTAGTTAACGTACTCGCCGCCGTGGGCGCAGGTGGACTGCGCAATTTCGTTTTCGTGGTGCGGGAACATCAGATCCGAACCGCCGCCGTGAATGTCGAAGTGATTGCCCAGCTGCTTGCAGTTCATCGCGGAACATTCAATGTGCCAGCCCGGACGGCCTTCGCCCCACGGGGATGGCCAGCTCGGCTCGCCCTCTTTGGACATCTTCCACAGCACGAAGTCCATCGGGTTACGCTTCACGTCAACCACGTCCACGCGCGCGCCGGCCTGCAGCTGGTCCAGGTCCTGACGGGAAAGCGCGCCGTAGGTTGGGTCCGTCGGGACGGAGAACATCACGTCGCCGTTTTCCGCTACGTACGCATGACCGCGTTCGATCAGCTTTTCGGTGATCTCGATAATTTCGTGGATATGGTGGGTCGCACGCGGCTCGCTGTCCGGACGCAGAATATTGAGGGCATCAAAATCTTTGTGCATCTCAACAATCATGCGATCCACCAGCGCAACAAAGCTTTCGCCGTTTTCATTAGCGCGCTTGATGATTTTGTCGTCGATGTCGGTGATGTTACGCACGTACTTCAGGTTATAGCCCAGGAAGCGCAGGTAGCGAGAGACCACGTCGAACGCGACAAAGGTACGGCCATGGCCGATATGACAGAGATCGTAAACCGTAATACCACACACGTACATGCCGACTTCCCCGGCATGGATAGGTTTAAATTCCTCTTTCTGGCGCGTCATTGTATTAAAGATTTTTAACATCGAAGATTCCATGTAAACACGTGTGTGAGTTGTTTGTTCCCTATAATACCCATAATTCGGAATAGGATCAGCACACAATGCAAGGTGATCGCGTCCTGTGGTTATGCTATAACAAGCCCCTATATATGACCCGAAGGCGGGTCGACGTACCACAATAACGGAACAGGATGCAAAAATGGTTACTTTCCACACTAATCATGGCGATATCGTAATCAAGACCTTTGATGACAAAGCGCCTGAAACAGTTAAAAACTTCCTGGACTACTGCCGCGAAGGTTTCTACAACAACACTATTTTTCACCGCGTGATCAACGGCTTTATGATCCAGGGCGGCGGTTTCGAGCCTGGCATGCGCCAGAAAGAGACCAAGGAAGCGATCAAAAACGAAGCGAACAACGGCCTGAAAAACACCCGCGGTACGCTGGCAATGGCCCGTACTCAGGCACCACACTCTGCCACCGCGCAGTTCTTCATCAACGTAGCGGACAACGACTTCCTGAACTTCTCCGGCGAAAGCCTGCAGGGCTGGGGCTACTGCGTGTTCGCAGAAGTGGTTGAAGGTATGGACGTGGTCGATAAGATCAAAGCCGTCTCTACCGGCCGCAGCGGCATGCACCAGGACGTTCCTAAAGAAGACGTTGTGATTACAAGCGTGACCGTCAGCGAGTAATTCGTGGCGACACTCTTTATTGCGGATCTGCATCTGCAAACAGAAGAACCGGCGATAACCGCCGGTTTTCTGCGTTTTTTACGCGGTGAAGCGAAAGGCGCCGATGCGCTGTACATCCTGGGCGATCTGTTTGAAGCCTGGATTGGCGACGACGATCCTAATCCGCTGCACCGTGAAATGGCTGCCGCCATTAAAACGCTGGTAGATTCCGGCGTCCCCTGCTACTTCATTCACGGCAATCGTGATTTCCTGCTCGGCAAGCGCTATGCCCGCGAAAGCGGTATGACGCTGCTGCCGGAAGAGCAGGTGCTCGATCTCTATGGCCGCAAGGTGCTGATCATGCACGGCGACACGCTCTGCACCGACGATACCGGCTACCTGGCGTTTCGCGCTAAGGTCCACACCCCGTGGATCCAGAAGATGTTCCTTGCCCTGCCGCTGTTTATCCGCAACCGCATCGCCGCCAGAATGCGTGCGGGCAGCAAAGCCGCCAACAGCAGCAAATCCCTGACCATCATGGACGTCAACCCGCAAGCTGTGGTGAGCGTGATGGAAAAGCATGGCGTTCAGTGGCTGATCCACGGTCATACCCATCGCCCTGACGTGCATTCTCTGAGCGCCAACGGTGAACCGGCCCATCGCGTGGTATTGGGCGCATGGCACACTGAGGGTTCGATGGTCAAAGTCACCCCGGAAGGTGTCGAACTGATCGCTTTTCCGTTTTAACGTTTTCTCGTCGTTTCGCTTGTTTCTCAGCCACGCAACCGTTTTCCTTGCCCGTATAACATGCTATTCTCTGTGCCCTCGAAAGCAGTGTGTTTCGCACCACAGGAGTTTTAAGACGCATGTCTTCCCGCAATAATCCGGCGCGTGTCGCCATCGTGATGGGGTCCAAAAGCGACTGGGCTACCATGCAGTTCGCCGCCGAAATCTTTGAAATCCTGAATGTTCCGCACCACGTTGAAGTGGTTTCCGCACACCGTACGCCGGACAAACTGTTCAGCTTCGCCGAAAGCGCCGAAGAGAACGGGTATGAGGTGATTATTGCCGGTGCGGGCGGCGCAGCACATCTGCCGGGCATGATTGCCGCCAAAACGCTGGTGCCGGTTCTGGGCGTCCCGGTACAAAGCGCCGCGTTAAGCGGTGTCGATAGCCTCTACTCCATCGTCCAAATGCCGCGCGGTATTCCTGTCGGCACGCTGGCAATTGGCAAAGCGGGCGCGGCGAACGCCGCCCTGCTGGCCGCGCAAATTCTTGCTACGCACGACAAAGATTTACACCAACGCCTGGCGGAGTGGCGTAAAGCCCAGACCGACGAGGTGCTGGATAACCCGGACCCGCGGGGTGCGGCATGAAGCAGGTTTGCGTCCTCGGCAACGGCCAGCTGGGCCGCATGCTGCGTCAGGCTGGCGAACCGTTGGGGATTGCCGTCTGGCCCGTCGGGCTGGACGCCGAGCCGGAAGCGGTGCCGTTCCATCAGAGCGTAATCACCGCCGAAATTGAACGCTGGCCGGAAACCGCCCTGACCCGCGAGCTGGCGCGCCATAACGCCTTTGTGAACCGCGACGTGTTCCCGATCATTGCCGACCGTCTGACGCAGAAGCAGCTGTTCGACAAGCTGGGCCTCGCAACCGCCCCGTGGCAGCTGTTGTCTGATAAAAGCGAGTGGAACGACGTCTTCGCCATGCTGGGCGAGCTGGCGATTGTGAAGCGCCGCGTGGGTGGCTACGACGGTCGCGGCCAGTGGCGCCTGCGCGCAGGCGACACCGCCGAGCTGCCGGACGACTGCTACGGCGAGTGCATCGTTGAGCAGGGCATCAACTTCAGCGGCGAAGTGTCGCTGGTAGGTGCCCGCGGGCACGATGGCCGCACGGTGTTTTACCCGCTGACGCATAACCTGCATCAGGACGGCATTCTGCGCACCAGCGTCGCCTTCCCGCACGCCAATGCCGACCAGCAGGCGCAGGCGGAAGAGATGCTTTCTGCCATCATGCACGAGCTGGGCTACGTGGGCGTGATGGCGATGGAGTGCTTCGTCACGCCGTCGGGCCTGCTGATCAACGAGCTGGCGCCGCGCGTGCACAACAGCGGCCACTGGACGCAAAACGGCGCCTCCATCAGCCAGTTCGAACTGCACCTGCGCGCCATCACCGACCTGCCGCTGCCACAGCCCGTCGTTAACAGCCCGTCGGTGATGATCAACCTGATCGGGACCGATCTGAACTACGACTGGCTGAAGCTGCCGCTGGTGCATCTGCACTGGTATGACAAAGAGGTTCGCGCGGGTCGTAAAGTGGGTCATCTCAACCTGAACGACAGCGATACCGACCGCCTGAGCGCCACCCTGGAGGCGATCGTTCCTCTCCTGCCGCCAGAATACGCGAGCGGAATTGTCTGGGCACAGTCAAAGCTCAAGTAAGACATCTGCGCCGGGGAGTTGACCTTCCCCTTCCCCGGCGTACAATCCCCGCCCATTGCTGCTGAGTTTTCTTCTGGAATCACCATGAACGATGGAACGGACTATCGCGCGATCCTCGCGTCTGATACCCCTTTAATCGACGTTCGCGCGCCGATCGAATTTGCCCAGGGTGCGATGCCCGCCGCACTCAACCTGCCCTTAATGAACGACGACGAGCGTGCCGCCGTCGGTACCTGCTACAAGCGCCAGGGACCCGACGCCGCGCTGGCGCTCGGCCATAGCCTGGTGAGCGGCGAGACGCGGGCGGCGCGCATTAACGCCTGGCGCGAAGCCAGCCTTGCGCACCCCGAGGGCTATCTCTGCTGCGCGCGCGGCGGTCAGCGCTCGCATATCTCTCAGGCCTGGCTGAAAGAGGCTGGCATCGACTACCCGCTGATCCGCGGCGGCTATAAGGCCCTGCGCCAGACGGCGATTCAGGTCACCATTGAGCAGTCGCAAAAGCCGATGGTGCTTATTGGCGGCTGTACCGGCAACGGTAAAACGCTGCTGGTGAAGCAGCACGCGCAGGGCATCGATCTGGAAGGGCTGGCGCACCATCGCGGCTCGTCGTTTGGCCGCACGCTTACGCCGCAGCTTTCCCAGGCGAGCTTCGAGAATCACCTTGCGGTTGAGCTATTGAAAAAAGACGCCGCGCGCTGGGTGCTGGAGGACGAGGGCCGGATGATTGGCTCCAACCACCTGCCGGAGTGCCTGCGCGACCGCATGGTTGACGCCCCTATCGTTGTCGTCGAAGACCCGTTTGAAACCCGACTTGAGCGCCTGCGCGAAGAGTATTTTGACCACATGTGGGCGGATTTTTCTGCCGCGTACGGTGAGGAGGCGGGCTGGAAGGAGTACAGCGAGTACCTGCACCACGGCCTGTTTGCCATTCGCCGTCGGCTTGGGCTACAGCGTTTTGCGGAATTTACGGCGCTGCTGGACGCGGCCCTTGCCGAACAACAGCGAACGGGCAGCACCGACGCGCACTTCAGCTGGCTTGTACCGCTGCTGAAGGACTATTACGACCCGATGTACGGCTATCAGCTGGAGAAGAAAGCGGAGAAGATTGTGTATCGCGGGACGTTCGCAGAAATTGCCGAGTGGCTTAATCGCTAAAAAAAGCCGGGTGGCGAGGTAAAAGCAAAACGGCAACCTGGGTTGCCGTTTTTAATGTTTTTTCCCTCTCCCCGTGGGAGAGGGTCAGGGTGAGGGCATCAGGCCGCACCCTACATGACACCTTAGAAGTCGTAACGCAGACGCACCAGGTTCATGTCGCCCAGGTTGTCGGTGCTGGAGGTGAACACGTGTTCGTAATCCACGCGGAAACCGTAATCCAGCTGGAAGCTGATACCCACGCCGTTGTCGATGCGCTGGTAGTTACGGCCGTTCACGTACTCGATGCGGTCACCCATGAAGTAAGGCTGGATGGATTTCACCGCGTACTGACCGATTGGGAATTTGTACCCTGCGAAGTATTCAATACCCCACGCGTCGCCCGCAAAGTAGTCGTTAACAGACACTTTTTTGGTGGTCAGGAAGTTCTGGTACCAGCCGCCGCCAGCGGAGAAGGTCCAGTTGTCCGGCGTCCAGCTCAGCGCAGTACCGACAATATTCTGGTCGTAGGATTTGCTGTCGCCGTTGTCCGGATTACGCATGTCCGCACGGGTGTAGTTCCACGCAGCGCCCCAGGTCAGATCGGTGGTCAGGTGGTAATCGATACCCAGTGAGCCGCCGCCTTTACGCTTGTAGCGCAGGCCGTTGCCCGGCAGGTATTCGCTGTCTTCAAACAGGTAGGATGCATAGATGTCCGCATCGCCCACGGTTTTCTTATATTTCAGCATCTGGCGTGAACGGTAAGAGCCGTCGTAGTCGCCGTTGATCCCGTTACCCGGCGCCTGGCCGATCATGTCGTAGTCCCAGATATCGGTTTTCGCGCCCACCACATCGTAGTACACGCTGTTCTGCTGGCCGAAGGTCAGCGTACCCCAGGTATCGCTCTTCAGTCCGGTGTAGAGCATACGGCGTGAGGTGTCGTGCGCGCCGTCGGCGTAGTGGTTATCCCAGTTAAACTGCGCCGGAATGTTCACCCCCAGCTCGTAGTAGCTGATCCAGCTGATGTCGTCAAACAGGTAGTAGTCTGCCGCGAAACGGAAGCGGGTACCGCCGTCAAAGCCGTTACGCTTGTAGCCGTTTTTGCCGTCATCGCCGGTCATGTTCTGGAACTGAGGACGAATGCTGCCGCCAACGGTGAAGTTCAGGCGGCTCAGCGGGTTACCCGCCTGAGGATCCTGCTTAAGTACGGTGATTTCTGCCTGAGATGCAAAAGTAGTCAATGCCACTGCCGCGCCGATCGTTGCCGCCAGCGCTGATTTTTTTATAGTCATTATTTTTCCTTAATAGACACGCTGCTAAATATTTAGCTGGTGAATATTAACCGGAAATTTTCGGGCTGTGTGGGCGGGTTTTTAATGTTTTGTGCTACTAAATGCGTTGGCATTATCACTTTGTGCTATTTAAGCATTATGCACCGGCATAAAAACCGGTGCGTAATTATTACCATGCCAAATCAATTCACAAACTGCCGGAACAGGGCCTTGCCCTTTAACAATCGCGCCCCGAGCCAGCCCCCGCAGAGTGAGAGCAGCACCGCGCCGCAGAGAGGGAGTACTAGCCAGAGACGCCAGTCAGGCTCCCACGGGAAGTCGAAGACCTTTGTCTGCAGCACCGCCAGCGCCGTCTCCGCGCCAATCGCCGCGACCAGACCCGCCACCAGCCCAAGCAGCGCAAACTCGCTCCAGAGCGTCGCCCGCAGCAGCCGCTTACCCGCGCCGAGCGTGCGGTAGACTATCAGTTCCTGATGACGCTGGCGCATGCCCACCTGCACCTGCGCCAGCAGCAGCAATATGCCGCAGATTGTCACCAGCACCACCATCACCTCCAGCGCGCGGCTCACCTGCTCCAGCACTTGCCCGACCTGTTTGAGGATCGCGCCAATATCCAGCAGGCTCACCGTCGGGAACTCCCGGTTAAGCTGCGTCAGCATGCCGTTGCCGTTTTCCCAGCGGAAGCTGGTCAGCCAGCTCTGCGGCTGCCCGTCCAGCGCGCCCGGCGGGAAGATGAAGAAGAAGTTTGGCCGCAGGCTTTCCCAGTCCACTTTACGGAGGCTGGTGACTTTGGCGGTAAAATCCTGGGTATCACCGGTGAAGGTCACGCTGTCCCCGAGCTTCACGTTCAGGCGCGTCGCCAGCCCCTCTTCCATCGACACCTCTCCCGCTTTCGGCGGCCAGCTACCGGCGGTAATCGGGTTATGGTCGGGACGTTTCGCCTGCCAGGTCAGGTTGAGTTCGCGGTTAAGCGACTCGTCCTTGTTCCCCTCGGTTGACTGGCCGTTGATCTGCGTCAGACGCGCGCGGACGATGGGATAGAACGACTCGGGGATAATGTGATGCTCCGACAGGAAGCCCTTCAGCGGCGTTACCTGTTCCGGTGCGATGTTGATCAGGAAATAGTTCGGGCTTTCCGGCGGAAGCTGCTGCTGCCAGCGATCCAGCAGATCTCCGCGAAGCACAAGAAGCAGCGCCAGCAGCATAAACGACAGCGAAAAGGCCGACAGCTGGCTGAGCGTTGACCAGGGCTGATGCAGCAGGCGGTTGACCGCCAGCCGCACAGGCAGGGATTTTACCGTCAGCGTTTTCAGGACGTTGAGCAGTATCCAGCCCAGCACACCGCACAGCAGCGCCAGTACCACCGCGCCGGCCAGCACGGCCCACAGCAGGGTGCTGCCGCCCATCAGCCAGGCCAGCAGCCCGACCGCAACAGCAATAATCGCCGGAAGATAGAACTTCAGCGGCCAGACGTTCGCCACCACATCATTGCGCAGCACCCGCAGCGGCTGCGTCGCGAGCAGCAGGCGGTACGGGCGCAGCCCCACCAGCACCGAGATCACCGTCATCGCGCCCATCGCCCACAGCCACGGCCAGAGGCTTGCCGGGGGCAAAGCGGCTGGCAGCACCGGTTTCAGCATCACCATCAGCAGTTTTTCAAACAGCAGGCCTATTATTCCGCCGGTGAGCGCAGAGAGGGCCAGCAGCATCAGCCACTGACCGACGATCAGCTTGCGCAGCTGCGCCCGCCCCGCGCCGAGGGTTTTAAGGATCGCCACCAGGTCGTAGCGGCTGCGGCAGTAGTGCCCCATCGCCACGGCAACCGCCGCCACCGCCAGCAGCAGGGTTAACAGCGCCGACAGCAGCAGGAACTGTTGGGAACGTTCGAGGGATTTGCCGAGCGCCCCTTCGTCCTGCTCCAGCCCGTACCAGCGGTGTTCCGGCTTGAGCTGCGGCAGAAGCCATTTTTCATACGCCTCCAGCTGCGCGGGCGTGCCGCCAAACTTGTAGCGCCAGGTGACGCGGCTTCCCGGCTGGACGGCGTTGGTTTTCGCGACATCGGCGGTGTTCATCAGCAGGCGCGGCGCGAGCTGGAACGGGTTAAAGCCGGAGTCGGGCTCCTGCACCACTTCCCCGGCGATTTTCAGCGTGGCATCGCCAACGTCAATACTGTCGCCGGGTTTCAGGTTGAGAAGTGCCATCAGGCGCGATGCCAGCAGCACCGTGCCGGGCGTCGGCTTTAGCCCCGGCGGGCTGGTTTGTAATTCCCCGTACATCGGGTAGATGTCGTCCACGGCCTTCACGCTGGCGAGCTGCGGGGTGTCCCCCGCGAAGGTCATGGTCTGGAAGGTGAGCTGCTCCCCCACCTTTAGCCCTTCCTTGCGCGCTTCCTCAATCCAGCCAGGCGGCACAGGACGCGAGCTTTGCAGCGCCCGGTCCCCGGCCATAAATTCGCGGCTCTGCTGGCTGAGCCCTTTTTCCATACGGTCGCTGACGCTGCCGAGCGCCAGCACACAGGCCACCGCCAGGCTTAACGCCAGCCAGACAATCAGCAGCGAGGGCGAGCGCCATTCGCGCCAGAACCAGCGGGCGATCATGCTTCCTCCTGAAGAATACCGTTCACCAGCCGCAGGCGGCGGTCGCAGCGGGCGGCCAGCTGCGGATCGTGGGTCACGAGGATCAGCGTGGTGCCATGTTCGCGGTTAAGCGAAAACAGCAGGTCAGCAATTTTGTCGCCGGTTTTACGGTCAAGGTTGCCGGTGGGTTCATCGGCAAACAGCACTTCCGGGCGGCCGTTAAACGCCCGCGCCAGCGCCACGCGCTGCTGCTCGCCACCAGAAAGCTGTGCCGGAAGATGGTCGAGGCGCTTGCCCAGGCCGAGCTGTTCCAGCAGCGCCTTCGCATGCGTGCGGCTTTCGCGACTCTTTTCGCCGCGCAGCAGCGCCGGGAGTTCGACGTTTTCCAGCGCGTTCAGGGTCGGGATCAGCATAAAAGACTGAAAGACAAAACCGATATGCCGCGCGCGCAGCGCGGCTCGCGCCTCTTCATCAAGCTGGTGCAGCGGTTGCCCGACCAGGTGGACTTCGCCGCTGCTGCCATCGTCCAGACCGGCCAGAATCGCCAGCAGCGTAGACTTGCCGGAACCGGATTCGCCAATCAGCGCGATGGTTTCGGCGCGTTTGACAACGAGTTCAACTCCGGTAAGGATTGAAAGCTCCTGCTCCCCCTGACCGACGGACTTCTTAAGACGATGAACTTCAACACTGTTTTCCGCTGGCATTTGCCCTTCCTGTTTTTGATGCTGATGACCTTCCGCGCGGCGGCAGCGGACACGTTACTGATTCTTGGCGACAGCCTGAGCGCGGGCTACCGCATGGCGGCCAGCGCGGCCTGGCCGGCTCTGCTCAATGACAAATGGCAAAGCAAGACGACCGTTATCAACGGCAGCATCAGCGGCGATACCTCGCAGCAGGGTCTGTCGCGCCTGCCTGCGCTGCTCAAGCAGCATCAGCCGCGCTGGGTGCTGGTTGAGCTTGGCGGTAATGACGGCCTGCGTGGCTTCCAGCCGCAGCAAACCGAGCAAACGCTGCGTACCATTTTGCGGGACATCAAGGCGGCAAACGCCCAGCCGCTGCTGATGCAAATTCGCCTGCCCGCCAACTACGGTCGTCGGTATAATGAGGCCTTTAGCGCGATCTACCCTAAGCTTGCCAAAGAGTTTGATATTCCGCTCCTGCCATTTTTCATGGAAGAGGTCTATCTCAAACCCCAGTGGATGCAGGACGACGGTATCCACCCCAATCGCGATGCGCAGCCGTTTATTGCCGACTGGATGGCAACGCGGCTGGCTCCTTTAGTTAAACATGACTCGTAATTCAGCGGAGTTCCTGACAGGTAAAGTTATGCAAAAATCGGTCTTAATTACAGGATGTTCCAGCGGAATCGGCCTTGAGAGCGCGCTTGAACTAAAGCGCCAGGGATTTAGGGTGCTGGCAGCGTGCCGCAAGCCTGACGATGTCGAGCGCATGAACGGGCTGGGCTTTACCGGCATACAGCTGGATATGGACTCGCCGGAGAGCGTTGAACGCGCCGCCGACGAGGTGATAGCCCTGACCGAAGGCCGTCTGTACGGTCTCTTTAATAATGCCGGTTACGGCGTGTATGGCCCGCTGGATACGCTCTCGCGCGAAACGCTGGAGAAGCAGTTTTCAACCAATTTCTTCGGCGTCCATCAGCTCACCATGCGTCTGCTCCCGGCCATGCTGCCGCACGGCGAAGGGCGCATCGTGATGACATCGTCAGTGATGGGGCTGATTTCCACCCCGGGCCGCGGCGCCTACGCCGCCAGCAAATATGCGCTGGAAGCCTGGTCCGACGCCCTGCGCATGGAGCTGCGCCACAGCGGCATCAAGGTCAGCCTGATTGAACCCGGCCCGATCCGCACCCGCTTTACCGAAAACGTGAACCAGACCCAGGCGGATAAACCGGTCGAAAACCCCGGCATCGCCGCACGTTTTACCCTCGGGCCAGAGGCGGTGGTTGCCAAAGTGCGCCATGCTTTTGAGAGCGAGCATCCCAAAATGCGCTATCCGGTGACGCTGGTCACCCATGCCGTCGGCTGGTTAAAGCGCCTGCTGCCGGGCAGGATAATGGACAAAATTTTGCACGGCTGAGTTGAAGCGACGACGCTCATCCCCATGTAAAGAGTAAACCGACAAAAGAGAAAGCCGCATGTCCGTACAGAATATCGTCAATATTACAGAAGCAAACCTGCAACAGGTCCTCGAACAGTCGATGGCTAAACCGGTGCTGTTCTACTTCTGGTCTGAGCGCAGCCAGCATTGTCTGCAGCTGACGCCGGTGCTGGAAAGCCTTGCCGCGCAGTACAACGGTCAGTTCATTCTCGCTAAGCTGGATTGTGACGCCGAACCGATGGTGGCCTCGCAGTTTGGTCTGCGCGCCATTCCAACCGTTTATCTGTTCCAGAACGGCCAGCCTGTCGATGGCTTCCAGGGCCCCCAGCCGGAAGAGGCGATTCGCGCCCTGCTGGATAAAGTGCTGCCGCGCGAAGAAGAGCTGAAAGCGCAGGAAGCGATGGCGCTGATGCAGGAAGGCAAATACGACGAGGCGCTGCCGCTGCTGAAAGAGGCGTGGCAGCTGTCGAACCAGGACAGCCAGATCGGCCTGCTGCTGGCGGAAACGCAGATCGCCCTGCACCGTTCAGAAGACGCGGAAGCCGTGCTCAAGACGGTTCCAATGCAGGATCAGGATACCCGCTATCAGGGGCTGGTGGCGCAGATTGAGCTGCTGAAGCAGGCGGCGGACACCCCGGAAATTCAGCAGCTGCAGCAGCAGGTGGCCGACAACCCGGCGGATGCCGCGCTGGCAAGCCAGCTGGCGCTCCAGCTGCATCAGGTGGGACGTAACGAAGAGGCGCTGGAGCTGCTGTTCAGCCACCTGCAGAAAGATCTGGCTGCCGCAGACGGTCAGGCGCGCAAGATGTTCCAGGAGATCCTGGCCGCGCTGGGCACCGGAGACGCGCTGGCGTCGAAGTATCGTCGTCAGTTGTACGCGCTGCTCTACTAACAAAAAATGCCCGGTGGCGCTAACGCTTACCGGGCCTCCAAAAACGGATATTACCCCGTCTTTTTCAACTGCGTCACCACCAGCTGGTGGCGCGGGTTGTAGAACTTCCGATAGGTCAGGTAGCAGGCAATGATAGTGGACAGGCTCGCCGTGGAAAGCAGCATAAACGTCACCATGATCTGATACTTAATCGCTTTTACCGGATCGATACCGGCAAAGATCAGCCCCGACATCATGCCCGGGAGGCTCACCAGCCCCACCGTTTTGGCAGAATCCACGGTCGGGATCAGCGATGAGCGAATGCTCTCACGAATCAGCCGCGCTGAAGCCACTTTTGGCGTCGCCCCCAGGCTTAACTTCTCCTGCAGCTGCTGCTGTTCACTGCTGAAACGCTGGCCGAGGTTGTTGTAGCACAGGCCAACGGCCACCATAGCGTTTCCCGCAATCATCCCGGAGATAGGGATCACCTGCATCGGCGTAAACTCAATCGAGCCAGAGAGCACCAGCACCGCCAGGGTGAGCGCCGTCCCGGTGGTAATCGCGATAAATGACGAGATAAACGCCTTATCAATATATTTACTGCGTTTCTGCGCGTTCCACGCCGCGTTAAAGCAGATGAAGAGCACCATCAGCAGCGTCAGCACCGCGTGGTTGACGTTGAAAATATACTTCAGCACATAGCCGACGATGACGAGCTGTACCACCGCGCGGCAGATACTCCAGACAATATCTTTTTCCAGGCCCAGCTTTTCACGGTAGCTGACGACGATAGCAATCAGCACCAGCACCATCGAAAACGCCAGAGATTCATTGGTAATGTTATGCTCACCCACGGTTGGCCTCCTGCATTTTCCCGCCGTGCGGCTGGAGCGTAATCACGTCATCCGCATGGGTAATTTCGTTTGAGTCGTGCGTCACCCACAGCACGGCAATATTCTGCTCGCGGGCGTAACGATGAATAATCTCGTTGACGTTGCGTTTGTTGGCATCATCGAGCGCGCTGGTGATCTCATCCAGCAGCAATACCTTCGGTAAGAACTGCAGATTACGGATCAGCGAGACGCGCTGCTTTTCGCCGCCCGAGAGCTCACTGATGGATTTGGTCAGCGTCTCCTTCGCCAGGCCAAAACGGGCCAGATCGTCGATGAATTTTTCCGGCTCCGGCGTTTTATTGCGGATTTGCCACGGAAAAATCAGGTTATCAAAAACCGTGTCGCCAAAAAGCACGGGCGTTTGGACGCAATAAGAGACCTGCTGGCGATAGCTTTCCGGGGAAAGTGACGCAATATCCTGCCCTTCAAACAGAATGGTTCCCTCCGTTGGGCTCAGCAGTGAGGCCACAATCTTCAGTAAGGTGCTTTTACCGCAGCCTGACGGCCCCGTTATCAGCTTGAACTCACCGGGGGAAAGGTTAAACCCGACGTGCTGAAGGATCGTGTTATTTGCGACACGAAAGCCGACGTCCTTTATCTGCAAAACTGCATTTTCGTTGTTCATATTTTTTCCAGTAACTCCTGAGCGTTATTAGCATAATCCGTGCCGCACGTTCGTCACAACGCGTTTTAGCGCCCCCTTTCGTCACCAAGACTTCCGATTGTGTTTACCGTGCATTCATTAGACATGCTTTACACTTTCGCTTTACAGTTTACGCCGTGACCTTAGCGACACTTCCGTATCCCTGGTTTAGAACATTCGTTAAAGTGGTGTTAAGCTCTGCCCGCAACACAATAAGGAAGTACAAGAATGTCTAATATTCACACTTTTTATGAGTTTTCTGAACTTGAACCCGGCGTGAAAACCATCGATCAGCTTCTTGCCGCCATTGCTTCAGAATCCGTTACGGCTTATGTGTTCGGGGGAGAGCTTGTCCGGTTCGTTAAGGGCCTGCTGAAGATGAAGCCGGTCATTCAGCTGAAGAATTGCCGCTTTGCGTTTGATAACGGCACTCGCTTCGTTGAAATCGACGGCAGAGGGAATGTCAAAGAGTTCGAGCCGGGCAAGGTTCCGGCCTGGTTCCAGTCTCCCGGTGAGTTTGCCCGCGGCCAGTGGCTGGTCAACCATGATTTTGCGGACCTGATGACGCCGGAATTTATCCGCGCGTTTATTGAGCGCTTCCCGGACGTAAGCAAACGACGCGAACACGCGAACCTGCTGTTCGATCTGCAGCTCAATAAGCTGGCACCCGCGCAGCCCGCGGCGAAAAAGACAGGCAACGTTCAGGGCAAAACGACCAAACCCAAAGTCACCGATCTGCAGTCTTTCGAACTCTTCAGCCAGTTTTATGCGCGTATGAAAACGGCAGTCTGTGCAGACCAGTTCCCGACGCTGCAAATTCTGACGGGACACGACGCCGTCAACGACGCGCCCACCTCTCTGAAGGGCGCGGTTCGCACCTGGTTCAAAGGGATCACCGGTCAGCTTCCGCCGAACAACAAGCGCGTGGGCGCGGGCAATGCGGAACTGTTCTGCGCGCCGATCCGCGAGCAGCTGCGCCAGGTCGAAGAGATTGGGCTGGAGACCTTCTATCACGGCCTGTCGAAAGCCATCGCCGATGCGGGTGACGATGCGCTGATCGCTGACTTTACCTACAGCTACCACTAACGCTCTGCCCCGCCCGTCGGACGGGGCGAATTTTAGCCCATTAGCCGATATACTTACGAATAGCAAACACGCGCTTTTTCTCATCAAAGCATGCAAAACAGGAGGTTTTTATGCTCATCGTTGTTCCCGTCCTTATATTCGTCGCGCTGGTTATCGTGGGCGCAGGTGTCAAAATTGTCCCTCAGGGTTACCAGTGGACCGTAGAGCGCTTCGGCCGCTATACCAACACGCTGCAGCCCGGCCTAAGCCTGATTGTTCCGTTCATGGACCGGATTGGCCGCAAAATCAACATGATGGAGCAGGTGCTGGATATCCCCTCTCAGGAAGTGATCTCTAAAGATAACGCCAACGTTACCATTGATGCCGTCTGCTTTATTCAGGTGATTGATGCGCCGAAAGCGGCCTATGAGGTGAGCAACCTGGAGCTGGCGATCGTCAACCTGACGATGACCAACATCCGTACCGTGCTCGGCTCGATGGAGCTGGACGAAATGCTCTCCCAGCGCGACAGCATCAATACCCGCCTGCTGCACATTGTTGATGAGGCAACGAACCCGTGGGGGATCAAAGTCACCCGTATTGAGATCCGCGACGTGCGCCCACCGGCAGAGCTGATCGCCTCCATGAACGCGCAGATGAAGGCCGAGCGTACCAAGCGTGCCTATATTCTGGAAGCCGAAGGGGTCCGTCAGGCGGAGATCCTCAAAGCGGAAGGGGAAAAACAGTCGCAGATCCTGAAAGCCGAAGGCGACCGTCAGTCCGCGTTCTTACAGGCAGAGGCGCGTGAACGTTCCGCAGAAGCGGAAGCCCGTGCGACACAGATGGTCTCCGAGGCGATTGCCGCCGGTGATATCCAGGCCGTGAACTACTTCGTGGCGCAAAAATATACCGATGCGCTGAAAGAGATCGGCTCCGCGAACAACAGCAAAGTGGTGATGATGCCCCTGGACGCCAGCAGCCTGATGGGCTCTATCGCGGGGATCGCCGAACTGATCAAGGACAGCGGAAACGAGCGTAAAAAATGATTGAGCTCATCGTTGCACATCCTCATGCCTTCTGGCTAAGCCTCGGTGGCTTATTGCTGGCGGCGGAGATGCTTGGCGGCAACGGCTACCTGCTCTGGAGCGGTGTTGCCGCTGTCATTACGGGCCTGCTGGTCTGGATCCTTCCTCTGGGCTGGGCGTGGCAGGGCGCGCTGTTTGCCGTGCTGACGCTGGTTGCCGCCTGGCTGTGGTGGCGCTGGCTTAACCGTCAGGTCAAAGAGCAGAAACCGCTGGACGCGCATCTCAACCAGCGCGGACAGCAGATTGTCGGCAAGCGCTTTACGCTCGACGCCGCACTGATGAACGGGCGCGGGCACATGCGCGTGGGCGACAGCTCGTGGCCGGTGGTGGCCGACGACGACCTCAGTGCCGGAACGCAGGTTGAGGTCATTGCGGTGGAAGGGATTACGCTGCGGGTAAAAGCCTGCTAGACGTGGGTTTTGCGATGGCAGCAGCCGGCAAGATTATCAATAATCGGGCAGTCGGCGCTGTCATCACCCGGACAGGATTCCGCCAGCTGCAGCAGCTGTTCGCGCATCGCCTGTAGCTCGATGATGTGGCGCTCGATCTCCGCCACTTTTTCCAGCGTGCGTTTTTTCACGTCCGCGCTGTGGCGCTTCGGATCGTTAAACAGGTTAACCAGCTCGCCGCACTCTTCCAGGTTAAACCCCACCTGTCTTGCCTGGCGCAGCAGCGTCAGTTCATCGAGATGCAGCTGCGTGTAGCTGCGGTAGCCGTTTTCACTGCGCAGCGGTGGCGTTACCAGCCCCTTCTCTTCATAAAAGCGGATCGCCTTGCTGGTTAAGCCGGTTTTTTTTGCCACGTCACTGATATTCACATTTCCCCCTTGACCTTCCCCTTGATGGAAGGTTTAACCTTCATAACAGTTAGCGAAAAGCGTTACTCCGGTCAACAACTGACCAATATATTATACGGGAGTTTTGTTATGTCTCACACTATCGACCTGACGCTGGACGGCCTCTCCTGCGGCCACTGCGTCAAACGCGTTAAAGAAAGCCTGGAGCAGCGTCCTGACGTTGAAAGCGCTGAAGTGACTATCGACCATGCCGCCGTGACCGGCAGCGCCAGCGCGGACGCGCTGATTGATACCATTAAACAGGCCGGTTATGGGGCGGAATTAAGCCACCCAAAGGCTAACCCGCTGGCAGAGTCATCATCCCCGTCGGAAGCGCTGACAGCGGCCACTCCTGAGCTTCCGGCAGCGGATGATATTGATGACAGCCAACAGCTGCTGATCAACGGCATGAGCTGCGCCAGCTGCGTCTCCCGCGTGCAGAACGCCCTGCAGGCGGTACCGGGCGTCGCACAGGCACGGGTCAACCTTGCGGAGCGTACTGCGCTGGTGATGGGCAGTGCCTCCGCCGCAGATTTAGTGCAGGCCGTGGAAAAAGCGGGCTACGGGGCGGAGGCCATCGAAGATGATGCCGAGCGCCGCGAACGCCAGCAGGAAACGGCTATTGCCACCATGAAGCGCTTCCGCTGGCAGGCGATCGTCGCTCTGCTGGTCGGTATTCCGGTGATGGTGTGGGGCATGATGGGTGACAACATGATGGTCACCGCAGACAACCGCACGCTGTGGCTGGTGATTGGTTTAATTACCCTTGCGGTCATGGTCTTTGCGGGTGGGCATTTTTATACCAGCGCCTGGAAGAGCCTGAAAAACCGCACGGCGACGATGGATACGCTGGTTGCGCTCGGTACCGGCGCGGCGTGGCTTTACTCCATGAGCGTGAACGTCTGGCCCCAGTGGTTCCCGATGGAAGCCCGCCATCTCTATTATGAAGCCAGCGCCATGATTATCGGCCTGATTAACCTGGGCCACATGCTGGAAGCGCGCGCCCGTCAGCGCTCCTCGAAAGCGCTGGAACGCTTGCTCGATTTAACCCCGCCGACGGCCCGCGTGGTCACGGACGATGGGGAAAAAAGCGTCCCGCTGGCGGAGGTACAGCCGGGCATGACGCTGCGCCTGACCACCGGCGACCGGGTGCCCGTCGACGGTGAAATCACCCAGGGCGACGCCTGGCTGGATGAAGCGATGTTGACCGGGGAGCCGATCCCCCAGCAAAAATCACAGGGCGATGCGGTTCATGCCGGCACGGTAGTGCAGGACGGCAGCGTGCTGTTCCGCGCCAGTGCCGTGGGTAGCCACACCACGCTGTCGCGTATTATCCGCATGGTTCGCCAGGCCCAGAGCAGCAAGCCGGAGATTGGCCAGCTTGCTGACAAAATCTCGGCCATTTTTGTGCCGGTAGTGGTAGGCATTGCTCTGCTGAGCGCGGCGATCTGGTATTTCTTCGGCCCGGCACCGCAGATTGTCTACACCCTGGTCATCGCCACTACGGTGCTGATCATCGCTTGTCCGTGCGCTCTTGGCCTGGCGACGCCGATGTCAATTATCTCCGGCGTGGGCCGTGCCGCCGAGTTTGGCGTGCTGGTCCGTGATGCGGATGCCCTGCAGCGGGCGAGCACCCTGGATACGATTGTCTTTGATAAAACCGGCACGCTGACCGAGGGCAAACCGCAGGTAGTGGCCGTGAGTACCGCAGGCATTGCGCAAGAGGACGCGCTGCGCCTTGCCGCCGCGCTGGAGCAGGGCTCCAGCCACCCGCTGGCCCGAGCCATTCTCGATAAGGCGAATGCTTCTGCCCTGCCGCAGGTCAGCAATTTCCGTACCCTGCGCGGGCTTGGCGTCAGCGGTGAAGCCGACGGCCACGCGCTGCTGCTGGGCAACCAGGCATTGCTGAATGAAAACGGTGTTGATACGTCCGCGCTGGAAGAAGAGCTGAAAGCACAGGCGTCTCGGGGCGCCACCCCGGTTCTGCTGGCGGTGGATGGCAAAGCCGCCGCGCTGCTGGCCGTGCGCGATCCGCTTCGCCAGGACAGCGTGGATGCCTTACAGCGCCTGCACCGCGCGGGCTATCGCCTGGTGATGCTGACCGGGGATAACCCGACCACCGCCAACGCCATCGCGAAAGAGGCCGGTATTGATGAGGTCATTGCGGGCGTGCTGCCGGACGGCAAAGCGGACGCCATCAAGAACCTGCAAAGTCAGGGTCGCCAGGTGGCGATGGTGGGCGACGGCATAAACGACGCCCCGGCGCTGGCCCAGGCGGACGTAGGGATAGCCATGGGTGGCGGGAGCGATGTCGCCATTGAAACCGCCGCCATTACGCTGATGCGCCACAGCCTGATGGGCGTTGCCGACGCCCTGGCCATTTCGAAAGCCACGTTGCGCAACATGAAGCAGAACCTGCTGGGGGCGTTCGTCTATAACTCGCTCGGTATTCCGGTTGCTGCCGGCATTTTGTGGCCGCTGACCGGCACCCTGCTGAACCCGGTGGTTGCGGGTGCGGCGATGGCACTCTCCTCCATTACCGTGGTGAGCAACGCCAACCGTCTGCTGCGGTTTAAACCGAAGGATTGAACCTTGTTCTCGTACGCGCTAGCATGACCCTTTCCGGTCATGGAGCGCGTATGAGTCTGTTTAATCGTATAAAAGCATCGTTTCGCGCCCTCTTCCCCCGCCGCTATGCCTGGCCCGGCCTGGATATCTCGCTTCCCGGCGGGCAACACCTGCACCTGGTCGGCAGCATCCATATGGGCACGCAGGGAATGTCTCCTCTGCCATCCGGTCTGATAAAACGCCTGAAGCGCGCCGACGCGCTGGTCGTCGAGGCGGACATTTCCGGCCACGAGTCGCCGTTTGCCGGGCTTGAAAGCGATCTCCCGCTGGCGGAGCGCCTGAACGACGACCAGCTCGCGGAGCTGAGGCGCGTGGCGGCAGAAACCGGCGTGTCGCTCTCCATGATTGACACCCTGCCGCTGTGGCAAATTGCGATGGTGCTGCAGGCCACGCAGGCGCAGCGTCTGGGCCTGCGCGGTGACTACGGCATTGATTACCAG
Source organism: Enterobacter sp. 725m/11 (assembly GCF_011683705.1). Lineage (NCBI taxonomy): Bacteria > Pseudomonadati > Pseudomonadota > Gammaproteobacteria > Enterobacterales > Enterobacteriaceae > Enterobacter > Enterobacter sp. 725m/11. The sequence goes on from NZ_JAAQOK010000007.1 coordinate 50,026, forward strand.
CTGCTGAACGTGGCGCGGGCGCGCCGTATGCCCATCATCGAGCTGGAAGGAACGGACAGCCAGATTGCGCTCCTGCGCCAGCTTCCTGACGACGGTCTGATGCTGCTGGATGATACCCTGACCCACTGGCACACCAACGCGCGTCTGCTGCAAACCATGATTGGCTGGTGGCTGGATGCGCCGCCCGCGGACGGTAAGCTGGCGCTACCGTCGACGTTCAGTGAATCGCTTTATGATGTGCTGATGAATGCGCGCAACAAAGCCTGGCGAGAGACGCTGCATGCTTTACCTGCGGGGGAGTACGTGGTCGCGGTCGGGGCGCTGCATTTATACGGCGAAGGGAATTTGCCGTCGCTGTTGAAATAAAAAAATGGCCAATATCTCTATTGGCCCGTCAAAGAGGAATTTCATCGTTTTTATTATACCGAAGTGACCTTCGGCTGAGCCGATTGTCGCTCAAAGTGACCATCACTGCCAACACTATTGCGCAAGATGGTGCTATTTTTTAGACAAACGTCAGGCGTATGCTGGCTGCATGAATTGTCTGCCGTAAGAAGGATAGCTATGACTCCCGCCGTTAAATTACTCGAAAAAAACAATATTTCTTTCCGGATCCATACTTACGATCACGATCCGAACGAAACCAACTTTGGTGATGAAGTGGTGCGCAAGCTGGGGCTGAACGCTGACCAGGTCTATAAAACACTGCTGGTGGCGGTGAATGGCGATATGAAGCACCTCGCCGTGGCGGTAACGCCCGTTGCCGGACAGCTCGATCTCAAAAAGGTAGCGAAAGCGCTGGGGGCGAAAAAGGTGGATATGGCGGACCCGATGGTTGCGCAACGCACCACGGGCTATCTGGTGGGCGGGATCAGCCCGCTCGGACAGAAAAAACGCCTGCCGACGCTGATCGATGCGCCTTCGCAGGAATTTGAGACGATCTATATTTCGGGCGGTAAACGCGGGCTGGATATTGAACTGGCCGCGGGCGATCTGGCGAAAATGCTGGACGCGAAGTTTGCGGATATTGCCCGCCGGGAGTAAAAAAAGCCGGGTGGCGGCTACGAGGTAAAAGCAAAACGGTAACAGGCGTTACCGTTTTTTGTGTTCGCGCCCTCTCCCGGTGGGAGAGGGTTGGAGTGAGGGCATCAGGCCGCACAACACTACTGCCAGCTCACCTCACCTTTCGGCTCATAGGCATTCACGTCAATCGGCGAGTTCTGCTCGATGTACTGCTTCAGCACTTCCGCATCAATAAAACCGGTGTTTACGTAGCCCGGTTTATTATCGATGTGCGGATAGCCGTCGCCGCCGGTGGCGTTAAAGCTTAACGTCGCCAGACGGTAGGTTTTCGCCGGATCGACCGGCTCGCCTTTGATTTTGAGATCGTTGAGCTTGCCGTCCTTCGCCACAAAGCTGACGTTGGCAAACTGCGGATAGGCACCCGAGTCCGGCTTCATCTGCGCTACGGCGGTCAGGTAGTCAACGACCTCTTTCCCGCTCATATCCGCATACACCACCACGTTGCCGAACGGCTGCACCTTCAGCACGTCTTTATAGGTGATGTTTCCGCCTTCGATGGAGTCACGAATGCCGCCGCCGCTCATCACGCCGAAGTCCGCATTCGTGCGCGCCATCTGCGCCGCCAGCACCAGATGGCCCATGTTGGTCTGCACGAAGCGGACTTTACTGCGGTCCCCTTCCAGACGACCGTTCAGCGTGCCGATTTTCACGTCCAGCTGCGCCTTGCCTTTGTTCTGGAACGGCGTCAGCAGGGAGAGCATCTGCTGGTTTTCAGCAATCTCTGGCGTGTAAAGTACGCGCTCGCTTTTCCCGTCCGGGTAGGTGACTTTCTTCTTCAGGTTCACCGGGATAAGCTGATAGCGCACCAGCTTCATCTCACCGTTACGAAACTCAAAGTCCGCCCGACCCACGTATTTACCCCACTCGTGGGCCTGCACAATCCAGATCCCGTTCTGACGATCTGGCGCACATGGCGTGCCCGGCACGTAGTCCACCTGCTTTTTGTTCTCCGACGCCATGCACACCGGATCCTGCGAGTGACCGCCCACAATCATCGCCAGCGAGCCCGCTGGCAGGCTGCGCGCCATCTCCACGTCGCCGGGCGCATTGGAGCCGTGCTCGCCGTTATCGTAGTGTCCCATGTGGGTAGTGGCGATAATCACGTCCGGCTTTTCGTTCTGCTGCAGCTCCTGAATCACCAGCTTCGCTTCGTCTGCCGGTTTGCGGAATTCGATATCGGTGAAGAACTCAGGGTTACCGATTTTTGCCGTATCGTCGGTGGTTAAGCCGATGACCGCGATTTTGAGATCCTGACGCTTAAACAGCGCCCACGGTTTAAACAGACGTTCGCCGGTGCTTTTCTGGTAAATATTGGCGGAGAGGAACGGGAATTTGGACCATTTCTCCTGCTGGCGCAGCACGCTCAGCGGATTGTCAAACTCGTGGTTGCCGACGGCCATCGCGTCGTAACCGATTAAATTCATGCCGCGGAAATCGGGTTCAGCATCCTGTAAATCCGATTCCGGCACGCCGGTATTAATATCCCCGCCCGACAGCAGCAACACGCTGCCGCCCTGGGCCGCCACCTCTTTGCGAATGCCGTCCACCAGTGTTTTTTGCGCCGACAGACCATACTCGCCGTATTCACTGCGCCAGAAATGACCGTGATGATCGTTGGTATGCAGAATGGTGATTTTATAGGTTTTATCTTTTTCATACGCCTGCGCGGGCAGGCTTGCCAGGCCCCATGCGGCAATAAGCGCCAGCGCGACGCCCCGCTTCATTAACTTCATCTTCTCTCTCCCTGACCAATAGACAAAGGCAAAAATTACAGTGACTAACAAGAATAGACAAATAAGTTTTCAGAATTGCGACTTTCTTCAAATGTCACGGACGAGTATGTTAGTCGGATAATAATTACTCCCTGCATCTCTAATAACAAATTGACGTGGTATTTATGGCAATCAGTGAATCAACCCAGCCCGCTCCGGGCGCGCCGGCGTCGCGCACCTCTTTTAAAGTTTTAGGCGCAATCAGCCTCTCGCACCTGCTCAACGACATGATCCAGTCGTTGATTCTGGCGATCTACCCGCTGCTGCAGTCCGAGTTTTCGTTAACCTTCGTACAGATCGGGATGATCACCCTGACCTTCCAGCTGGCCTCGTCGCTGCTGCAGCCGGTGGTGGGTTACTGGACGGATAAATACCCGATGCCGTGGTCGCTGCCGATAGGCATGTGCTTTACCTTAAGCGGGCTGGTGCTGCTGGCCATGGCAGGCAGTTTTGAAGCGGTTCTGCTCGCCGCCGCGCTGGTGGGAACCGGCTCGTCCGTCTTCCATCCGGAATCGTCCCGCGTGGCGCGTATGGCCTCCGGTGGCCGTCACGGGCTGGCGCAGTCACTCTTCCAGGTAGGGGGCAACTTCGGCAGCTCCCTCGGCCCGCTGCTGGCGGCGGTGATTATCGCCCCGTATGGCAAAGGCAATGTGGCCTGGTTTGTGCTGGCCGCCCTGCTCGCCATTGTCGTGCTGGCACAGATCAGCCGCTGGTACGCCGCCCAGCATCGCGTGAATAAAGGGAAACCTAAAGCGAAGGTTATCAATCCCCTGCCTCGTAATAAGGTCATTCTTGCGGTCTCCGTGCTGCTGGTGCTGATTTTCTCCAAATACTTCTATATGGCGAGCATTAGCAGCTATTACACCTTTTATCTGATGCAAAAATTCGGATTATCGGTACAAAACGCGCAGTTTCACCTGTTTGCTTTCCTCTTCGCGGTGGCCGCAGGAACGGTCATTGGCGGGCCGGTGGGGGATAAAATTGGCCGTAAATATGTCATTTGGGGCTCTATCCTCGGGGTGGCACCGTTTACCCTTATTTTGCCGTACGCAAGCCTGGAATGGACCGGGATTTTAACCGTGATAATCGGTTTTATCCTCGCCTCCGCGTTTTCCGCCATCCTGGTCTATGCTCAGGAGCTGCTGCCGGGCCGTATTGGTATGGTTTCCGGGCTCTTTTTCGGTTTCGCCTTTGGGATGGGCGGCCTTGGCGCAGCCGTATTAGGGATGGTTGCGGATCACACCAGCATCTTCCTGGTTTACAAAATCTGTGCTTTCCTGCCGCTTCTTGGGATGTTGACCATATTCCTGCCTGATAATCGTCATAAAGCGTGATTTACGGGTAGCTAAAGTTATGCTTTGGCTACCCTCCCCCCTTATGCGATAAGGGTTTCCTATTCATCCCCACTCTGAATTTATCAATATGCGCCTTTTTAATCGCATATTGCCGTTTTATTCAAACTTCAACAATTATTCATAAACATAAGGGCAAAAATTGTCATAAACTATTACCTGGCTTTTTGGTATTCACGCCAAAAATGGAACACTCACCACGAAAGGAGACGGAATGCACCACGCCACACCGCTTATTACCACCATTGTTGGTGGACTTGTGCTCGCTTTTATCCTTGGCATGATTGCCAATAAGCTGCGTATTTCTCCTCTTGTCGGCTATTTGTTAGCGGGTGTACTGGCGGGGCCTTTCACGCCAGGCTTCGTGGCGGATACCAAACTGGCGCCAGAACTGGCGGAACTGGGCGTGATCCTGCTGATGTTTGGCGTCGGTCTGCATTTTTCGCTGAAGGACCTGATGGCGGTAAAGTCGATCGCCATACCCGGAGCGATCGCCCAGATAGGGGTGGCGACGCTGCTGGGCATGGCGCTTTCGGCCTTGCTGGGCTGGTCGCTGATGACCGGCATCGTCTTTGGGCTGTGCCTCTCCACCGCCAGTACCGTGGTGCTGCTGCGCGCGCTTGAAGAGAGGCAGTTGATAGACAGCCAGCGTGGGCAAATCGCGATCGGCTGGCTGATTGTGGAAGATCTGGTGATGGTGTTGACGCTGGTGCTGCTGCCCGCCGTCGCCGGGATGATGGAAAAAGAGAACATTGGCTTCGCCTCGCTGGCGCTGGATATGAGCATCACCATCGGTAAGGTGGTGGCCTTTATCGCCATCATGATGCTGGTGGGCCGCCGTCTGGTGCCGTGGATCATGTCCCGCAGCGCGGCGACCGGCTCCCGCGAGCTGTTTACTCTCTCCGTGCTGGCGCTGGCGCTGGGCATCGCCTTCGGTGCCGTTGAGCTGTTTGATGTCTCCTTTGCCCTGGGGGCGTTCTTCGCCGGGATGGTGCTGAACGAATCCGAGCTGAGCCACCGTGCGGCGCACGACACGCTGCCGCTGCGCGATGCGTTTGCCGTGTTGTTCTTCGTCTCCGTCGGGATGCTGTTCGACCCGCTGGTGCTGATCCAGCAGCCGCTGGCCGTGCTGGGCACGCTGGCGATCATTATTTTTGGTAAGTCGCTCGCGGCTTTCTTCCTGGTGCGAATGTTCGGCCACTCCCCGCGCACGGCGCTGACCATTGCCGCCAGCCTGGCGCAGATCGGTGAGTTCGCCTTTATTCTGGCCGGCCTGGGTATGGCCCTGAACCTGCTGCCGCAGGCGGGGCAAAATCTGGTGCTGGCGGGGGCAATCCTCTCCATCATGCTAAACCCGGTATTGTTTGCCCTGCTGGAAAAATACCTCGAGAAGACCGAAACCCTCGAAGAGCAGACGCTGGAAGAGGCAACGGAAGAAGAGAAGCAGATCCCGGTGGATATTTGTAATCACGCCCTGCTGGTGGGCTTTGGCCGCGTGGGTAGCCTGCTCGGCGAGAAGCTGATGGCGCAGGGCATTCCGCTGGTGGTGATTGAGACGTCACGCACCCGCGTGGATGAGCTTCGCGAGCGCGGGATTCGTGCGGTGCTGGGCAATGCGGCGAACGAAGAGATCATGGAGCTGGCGCATCTGGACTGCGCCCGCTGGCTGCTGCTGACCATTCCAAACGGTTATGAAGCGGGTGAGATTGTGGCCTCCGCGCGTGAGAAGTGCCCCGGTATTGAGATCATTGCCCGAGCGCACTATGACGACGAGGTGGAGTACATTACCGAGCGCGGCGCGAATCAGGTGGTGATGGGCGAGCGTGAGATTGCGAACACCATGCTGACGCTGCTGACGAAGCCGCCAGTTGAAGAGGCAGTTACGGGGTAAGTTTGCTGCGGCCTGATGCCCGCACCCTGGCCCTCTCCCACAGGGAGAGGGAACAAATACTAAAAACGGCAACCACAGGTTGCCGTTTTGCTTTTACCTGTCCCAGTACGCCTCTTCGAGGCTGTCTTCTCGTTCCGGCAGACCCCGCGTTAAGCGCGGCGAATGCTGGTTCAGTACCTGGTAGCTCACGCGGTTGGCGTACTTACACACCTGCGCCAGCGACGAATAGGTCAGCCAGCTGAACTTGTGCTTGCTGGAGTTCGGCACGTTAGTTTTGTGATAGGCGTTCGCGGTAATGTCATGCAGCAGCGCGGCAAGCGCGCCGTCGCCCGCGCCGTTAGTGTTCATGATCTTCTCCGGCCCGCCCATATACGGCGCAATGTGGGAGTAGATACGCAGCGGATTCACGCAGTCTTTGTGGCGCATGCCGCGGCTGAACTCGTACTGGTTGAACTCCGCAATCGCCCCCGGCAGCAGCGGGTGCTGGGTTTTGCGCTTGCTCTCTTCTTCGGTGAAGCCCGCCATATACAGCCCAACCGGACCGGCGGTGCAGAGCACCAGATCCACCCAGTCCAGCGCTTTGTCGGACGCCAGCAGCGGATCGCTTTCACCGGTCAGCGCCTCGGCCTCTTCTTCGTTCATCGCCAGAATCGAGACGTGCTCTTTCAGGAAGGTCTGCCACCACTCCGGGTTATCGGCAATCACAAATTTGGTGCCCAGGGTTAACACTACCGGCACATCGTACTTTTTGGCGTACTCAATCGCCTTCATGGTCGCTTCCGGCATCGGCTCGCCCGGCTTGCAGCGCACCAGGTAGGAGGTCAGCACCAGCGCAGACGCGCCCGCGATCACCTCTTCGGGAATGCTTTCCGCGCGCAGCTTGTTCATGTGGCCCGGGCTGATGGCAAAGGTACGCTCGCCGGATTCGCCGATCAGCGTAAAGCAGCGGCCAATCGGCCCGTCTACGCCCTGGAGATAGTTAAGATCGGTGCGGCTGGAGGTGTTGCACAGGTAGCGGTAGGCGTAGCCACCGATTTCGATATTGCTGCACATCACGCCGAGCAGCACCGAGCGGTCATCTGCCAGCACCGAGTAATTATGCATGGTGTTGCCGATGGTGCCGCCAGCGAACTGATGGGTAATCAGATTTTCGCGCACCAGCTCCTGATACAGCGCTTCGGCAACGTCGTCCTCAATCACCAGCGAGTGACCGGCGCTCAGACCGTAACGGGCGACAAACTCATCATCCACTTTCGCTTCAATGTCCACCAGCGTCTGGTCGATACCGACAACCCAGGCCGCGCTGGTTTCATTTTCAGGCTGGATTTGCTGCAGGAGCGGATCGCGGGCATCGACGGGAAAGTAGTGTTTGGATTTGCGTTTACCGGGAAATTTCATGGTCTGAACTGTACGAAGAATATGGGCCGGGAATGGTAGCACAAACCCGGCCCGGAGTGCGATCAGCGGCTGTTCGTCACCAGCGAGACCATCATGTCGATATGCTCAGGTGAGTCGTTAAGCGCCGGAATGTACTCATACTTTTCGCCGCCGGCCTCAAGGAAAAATTCCCGGTTTTGCACCGCGATCTCCTCCAGCGTTTCAAGGCAGTCCGCCGAGAAGCCCGGCGACATCACCTGAATGTGCTTCACGCCCTTCTCGCCGAGCATTTTGAGGGTTTCATCGGTGTACGGCGTCAGCCACGGCTCGCGGCCAAAGCGCGACTGGAAGGTCATCATCACCTTCTCCGGCGGCAGGCCAAGGGCGGAGACCAGCTCGCGGGTGGTATCGCGGCAGCGCTGGGGGTAATCATCCCCTTCGTTGGCGAAACGCTGCGGAATACCGTGATAGGAGAGCAGCAGCAGATCCGGTTCGCCGTGCTTTTCAAACGACGCACGAGCGCTGTTGGCAAGCGCCTTAATGTAGAGCTCGTTATCCGCATAATCGCGAATAAAGGTCACGCCCGGAATGCGGCGGCGCGTCTTCAGAATACGCGCCAGCTCGTCCCAGACGGCGGCCACCGTCGAGCAGGAGTACTGCGGATACAAGGCCAGCACGACGATATGCTCCACGCCCTGTGCCATCAGCGCATCGACGGCGCTTTCCAGAGAAGGTTTACCGTAGCTCATGCCGAGTGCGACGGGCATATCCGGCAGACGGGCGGCCAGCGCTTTTTCCTGGCGACGGCTGTACACCATCAGTGGCGAGCCCTCTTCCATCCAGACGGACTGATAAAGTTTGGCGACGCGCGGAGAGCGAATCGGCAGAATGACGCCACGCAGCAGCGGCCACCACAGCAGTCTCGGAAAATCCACGACGCGGGTGTCGCTTAAAAATTGTCGCAGGTAGCGTTTTACCGCCGCTGGAGTGGGTGCTTCTGGGGTGCCCAGATTGGCAAGCAGGATGCCGGTTTTCGCCTGACTCATTCACGCCTCTTAACCATTTGATAGGTTGTCAATTGTAGCGGAAATGCGTTTAAACGAAACCCATTGCTGTAATAGGTAAGATGAGAATATTTCTCACCCGGAAACCCGGGTGAGAGGCGCGTGATTAGCCGAGGATTTTTTCCAGCTCTGCACGTACGTCAGCCACGGCTTTGGTGCCATCAACTTTGGCGTATTTGGTGTTACCCGCCTGCGCTTCTTTGGTGTAGTAGCCAATCAGCGGTGCGGTCATCTGATGGTATTCCACCAGGCGTTTACGCACGGTCTCTTCCTGATCGTCTTTACGGGTGGTCAGCTCTTCGCCGGTCACGTCGTCTTTGCCTTCAACCTTAGGCGGGTTGAATTTGATGTGGTAAACGCGGCCAGAGGCAGCGTGCACGCGACGGCCAACGATACGGTCAACGATCAGCTCGTCCGGTACGTCGAACTCCAGAACGTAGTCCACGTTGATGCCCGCTTCTTTCATGGCGTCAGCCTGAGGAATGGTGCGCGGGAAGCCGTCCAGCAGGAAACCGTTGCGGCAGTCTTCCTGCGCAATGCGCTCTTTAACCAGCGCGATAACCAGCTCGTCGGTTACCAGCTTGCCTGCGTCCATGATGTCTTTCGCTTGTTTACCCAGCTCGGAGCCAGATTTTACAGCGGCGCGCAGCATGTCACCGGTGGAGATTTGCGGAATACCGTATTTCTCCATGATGAACTGAGCCTGAGTTCCTTTACCCGCGCCCGGAGCGCCAAGCAGAATAATACGCATTGCGAAAATCCCCTCAAATGTCGTTTCAATTTTTCAAAAGCGCTAAACAATACCACCAGAACGGGCGTGGCTCAAGGAAGGCGGGAAGGCTGAAACGGTTAATGGGGGGAGATAATTTGGGAGAGTGCGGTCTGGTGCCCTCACCCCGGCCCTCTCCCACGGTGGGAGGGAGAAGACCAGGGGAGACGTGGTCAGTTACGCCAGCAGCAGCGCATTCACACGTTTAATGAACAGGTTAGGATCTTCCAGGGTGCCGCGCTCGGCCAGCAGGGACTGATCCAGCAGGAGTTCAACCCACTCGGCAAAGCGAGCTTCATCCTGGGTATCCGCCGCGCGTTTCACCAGCGGATGATCCGGATTAAGCTCAAAGATATATTTCACTTCCGGCACAGCCTGGCCCGCCGCGGCGAACAGCTTCGCCATCTGGGTGCTCATTTCGTCCGCATCGGTGGTGACAATCGCCGGAGTATCGGTCAGACGGTGCGTGAAGCGCACCTCTTTCACGCGGTCGCCCAGCAGGGTTTTGACACGCTCAACGAACGGCTCCAGCGCCTTCTCGGCTTCTTTCGCGTTTTCGTCCACTTCATCCGCCAGCTTGTCGATGGACTCGTCGGCTTTGGCAACAGACTGGAACGCCTTACCGTCGAACTCGGTCAGGTAGTTCATCATCCACTCGTCGATGCGGTCAGACAGCAGCAGCACTTCGATGCCTTTCTTACGCAGCAGCTCCAGGTGCGGGCTGCTCTTCGCTGCCGCATAGCTGTCGGCGGTGATGTAGTAGATCTTCTCCTGCCCTTCCTTCATGCGGGAGACGTACTCTTCCAGCGACACGGTCTGGGCGGAGGAGTCAGTGTGCGTAGAGGCGAAGCGCAGCAGTTTGGCGATGGTTTCAACGTTCGCCATGTCTTCCGCCGGGCCTTCTTTCAACACCAGGCCGAACTGTTTCCAGAAGGTCTGGTATTTTTCCGCGTCGTCTTTCGCCAGTTTTTCCAGCATCTGCAACGCACGTTTGGTCAGGGCGTTACGCAGATTACGGGTGACGGTGCTATCCTGGAGGATTTCGCGGGAGACGTTCAGCGGCAGATCGTTGGAGTCTATCAGGCCACGAACAAAGCGCAGGTAGTTCGGCATGAACTGCTCGGCGTCGTCCATGATGAAGACGCGCTGCACGTACAGCTTCAGGCCGTGCTTGTGATCGCGGTTCCACATGTCCCACGGCGCCTGCGCCGGAATGTACAGCAGGCTGGTGTACTCCTGCTTCCCTTCCACACGGTTGTGGCTCCAGGTCAGCGGGTCGGTAAAGTCGTGGGCGATATGCTTGTAGAATTCGTTGTACTCGTCGTCTTTGATTTCAGCCTTGTTACGCGTCCACAGCGCCTGCGCCTTGTTGATTTTCTCCCAGGAAACCACGGTTTCACCGTCTTTCTCTTCCTGTTTTTCAATCTCTACCGGCAGCGCGATGTGGTCGGAATATTTGCTGATGATGGAGCGTACGCGCCAGTCGTTCAGGAAATCATCTTCGCCTTCGCGCAGGTGGAGGGTGATTTCGGTGCCGCGATCCGCTTTGGTGATGTCATCAACGGTGTATTCGCCTTCCCCTTTGGATTCCCACAGCACGCCGTTCTCGGCGCTGTCGCCCGCGGCACGGGTGCGCACGGTGACTTTGTCCGCCACGATGAACGCCGAGTAGAAGCCTACGCCGAACTGGCCAATCAGCTGGCTGTCTTTCGCCTGGTCAGAGCCCATGGACTCCAGGAACGCTTTGGTGCCGGATTTAGCGATGGTGCCAAGGTGGTCGATCACCTCGTCGCGGTTCATCCCGATGCCGTTATCAGCGATGGTCAGGGTGCGGTTCTCTTTGTTGAAAGAGACGCGCACGCGCAGTTCGCCGTCGCCTTCATACAGATCCGGGTTGGACAGCGCGCGGAAGCGCAGCTTGTCCGCCGCATCGGAGGCGTTGGAAATCAGCTCACGCAGGAAAATTTCTTTGTTGGAATACAGGGAATGGATCATCAGGTGCAGAAGCTGTTTTACTTCTGACTGGAAACCACGGGTTTCTTGTCCTTTCATCTAAGTCGACCTCAACAATGCCATTTAATGGGGTTGTAAAACGTTGAGTGAGAGATGGGGATAAGGGGGGAAATTTTCAAGCGGAGGCCGCGCGCGCAGCCTCCGTTTGGTCAGAAAATAATCTTGTGTCGTCCGGCCAGCGAGTGCGACAGCGTGGTGCCGTCGACCATCTCCAGCTCGCCGCCGACCGGCACGCCGTGGGCGATGCGGCTGGCGTCAACACCGTACTGCGCGCACAGCTCGGCGATATAGTTGGCGGTTGCCTCCCCTTCCACCGTCGGGTTGGTGGCGAGGATCACCTCTTTGATGGTTTCGGACTCAAGACGCTGTTCAAGGCGATCGAGACCGATATCGTCCGGGCCAATGCCGTCCAGCGGGGAGAGATGCCCCATCAGCACAAAGTAGCGGCCGGAAAACTGCCCGGTTTGTTCGATGGCGTAGATGTCCGCCGGACTCTCCACCACGCAAATCTGACCGTTTTCCTGACGACGCGGGTTCGTACAGATGTTACACACGTCCTGCTCGGTAAAGGTCCGGCAATCCGCACAGTGACCAATTTCTGACATGGCGCGGGTTAAAGCCTGCGCCAGGCGCATCCCGCCGCTGCGGTCGCGCTGCAATAGCGTAAACGCCATGCGCTGCGCCGACTTCGGGCCAACGCCCGGCAGGCAGCGCAGTGCTTCCATTAACTGCGTGAGCAGCGGACTGGTTTGCATCAGAACGGCATCTTAAAGCCCGGCGGCAGCTGCATACCGCTGGAAACAGAGGCCATTTTCTCTTTCTGGGTTTCGTCGATACGGCGAGCGGCATCGTTAAACGCGGCTGCAACCAGATCTTCCAGCATTTCTTTGTCGTCTTCGAGCAGGCTCGGGTCGATTTCAACGCGACGGCAGTTGTGCGCACCGTTGATGGTCACCTTGACCAGACCGGCACCAGACTCACCCGTGACTTCCAGCTGAGCGATCTCTTCCTGCATTTTCTGCATTTTTTCCTGCATCTGCTGAGCCTGCTTCATCAGGCCACCCAGACCGCCTTTTCCACCAAACATAGGCTTCTCTCTTCTTTCACGTTTAAGGATTACAACCGTAAGTCAGACTCACGATCAAATGGGGCGAATACTCTCTTCATCCAGATCGGCGTCGAAGAACCGGCGCAGGGTCTGGATGTTGTTATCCGCAATAATTGCCTCGCGCGCCTGCGCGAGCTTCTCTTCATAAATGGCCTGGCGCCACTCGAGCGGCGTTTTCACTGCCGGATTATCATCTTCAATGATAGTCAATTCAACCGGTGAACCCTGTAAAGCAGCAAGCGCCTCGGCCAGCGCCTTTTGCGCGCCAGGGGAATTGAGGTGCCGCTGGCCCGGACGCAGGTGCAGACGCACCTGATTGCCGTCCTGCTCTTTCCAGGCGTTCAGCGCGACCTGCTCCACCAGCTTCGGCAGCTGGAGTTGGCTGACCTCAGCGGCCCAGGCGTCGCGCGCGATGGACTCTTCGGCGAGCTTAGCGGAAAGCTCCGGCGTTTTTTCATGCTCCAGCGCCTTTTTCAGCGCTTTCGGCGTGGCGACCACTTCCTTGACCGTTTCAACAACGGTGGTCGCCTTCCAGCGGTAAGCCTCTTCTTTCACCGGGGCTTTCTGCTCGAGCGCGGACGGTGCCGGACGCGACTGTACGCGCTCCGTTACCGAGGCCAGTCGTTCAAGCGCGGCGTTGTTCACCGGCCGCGCTCTTCCTGGCGCTGCCGGTTCACTCTTTTTTGGTTTGGTTACTCCCTGCGCACGCTGCAGCTGGCTGCGTGCGGCAAGCACCGAACTGGTGGCATCCGACAGCGGCACGTTTTGCTGTGGCGGCGGCGTCGGCTGCGGTGGCACCTGCTGCGGTGACATTACCGCCGTAGGGGCGACCGGGGCAAAAGACTGCCGCGGCGCTTCCGGTTCCGGCAACGGCATGCGCGGATGGAACGCCAGCGCGCGCAGCAGCGTCATTTCGACGCCCATCCTGGGGTCCGGCGCGAACGGTAACTCTTTGCGGCCAATCAGCAGCGTCTGGTAATACAGCTGCACGTCGGCAGGCGGCACGGTGCGGGCAAGTTCACGCATCCGCTGTTCAATAGCGGCCATATCCGCACCGATGGCCGACGGAGACAGCTGCAGCATCGCCACGCGGTGCAGCAGGCTGAGCATCTCAACCAGCAGCGCTTCCCACTCAATACCGCGGGCAGCGGCCGCGTTCACCAGCGACATCACGCGCTCGCCGTTGGCGGCAATCATCGCTTCGATGAGCGACAGCGCCTGATCGTCATCCAGCGTGCCGAGCATGGTGCTGACCGCTTCGGTCGAGAGCTTGCCGTCACCGCTGGCAATCGCCTGGTCGGTCAGGCTTAGCGCATCACGCAGGCTGCCGTCAGCCGCGCGGGCCAGCAGCTGCAGGGCGCGCGGCTCGTGAACGATCTTCTCTTCATCAAGGATGTGCTCAAGCTGAGCGCGGATCTGCTCAACGTCCAGCGCCTTCAGGTGGAACTGCAGGCAGCGCGACAGGATGGTGACCGGCAGCTTTTGCGGATCGGTGGTCGCCAGCAGGAATTTAACGTGCGCGGGCGGCTCTTCCAGCGTTTTCAGCAGGGCGTTAAAGCTGTGGCGCGACAGCATGTGCACTTCATCGATCAGGTAGACCTTGAAGCGGCCGCGCGCCGGGGCGTACTGCACGTTGTCGAGCAGATCGCGGGTGTCTTCCACCTTGGTACGCGAGGCGGCGTCGATCTCGATCAGATCGACAAAACGCCCCTGCTCGATCTCGCGACAATTGTCACACACGCCGCACGGGGTGGCGGTGATCCCGGTTTCGCAGTTCAGACCTTTCGCCAGCAGACGGGCAATAGAAGTCTTACCGACGCCGCGGGTGCCGGAAAAAAGATAAGCGTGATGGATGCGACCTAGCGACAAGCCGTTCGCCAGGGCCGTCAGCACATGTTCCTGACCGACAACGTCAGCAAAGGTTTGTGGTCGCCATTTACGGGCTAACACCTGATAACTCATGGGCAGGCTCTGCAACGCTGGAAGGTGAATTTATGGAGGGGAATGCTATCACAACCTCACCCATTGAGCGAGGTTGTGAAAACCGGGATTAATGACCCGGGAAAGGCACCAGGCTGTAGCTGGTAATGCCCTGTTTTTCCAGGCGCTGTTCACCGCCAAGATCGAACAGGTTGATGATGAAGGCCGCGTCGGTCACTTCACCACCCAGACGGCGGATCAGCTTCACGGTCGCTTCGATAGTGCCGCCGGTTGCCAGCAGATCGTCCACCACCAGCACTTTGTCGCCAGGCTTGATCGCGTCAACGTGGATCTCCAGCTGATCGGTGCCGTACTCCAGCTCGTAGCTCTCCGCGATGGTTTCACGCGGCAGTTTGCGCGGCTTACGCACCGGCACAAAACCCACGCCCATCGCCAGCGCAACCGGTGCGCCAAACAGGAAGCCGCGGGCTTCGGTACCTACTACTTTGGTGATCCCGGCGTTTTTATAACGCTCCACCAGCAGTTCAATGCTGAGCGCGTACGCTTTCGGGTCTTCCAGCAAGCTGGTGACATCACGGAAAAGAATGCCAGGCTTTGGATAGTCCTGGATGCTTTTGATGCTATTTTTCAGATATTCAAGCTGCTGTGCAGTTGCGGTCATCGGTTTGTGCCTAAATGAAACAGTGTTACTCACGGCGCGCGACGAGTCGGTCAAAGTAACAGTTGTTTAACCTTTGACCAGGCGCACCTGTGCTCGAAAACGGTCGAATTTACTGGCTGCGCGCCATAATTGCAACCGCCATGATGAGGCTTCAGTGCTTTTGTTGCTTTTCATCAACCACGGGGATCCGCCACATGAAGATCAGCAGGCAGGCCAGGATCGCCAGCAGCAGAATACGCACCCACATCATGTTCACCAGCCATAACGAAACGGCGAAGGTGATCAGGATAAAGGCAATGGCGCGCGGCTTGGCCCCGGGCGGCATGGCCCGGTGTTTTTGCCAGTACCGCAGGTAGCCGCCAAACCACGAGCGGTACAGGAGCCAGTGGTGAAAACGCGGCGACGAGCGGGCGAAGCACCAGGCGGCCAGCAGGATAAACGGGGTGGTCGGCAGCAAGGGCAAAACCACACCTAGCGTACCCAGCACTACCGCGAGCCAGCCAATGATGATTAAAATAGTACGCTGCATAATGCGAATCGTTATCAAACTGAACGGCTACTTTACCACTGGAGAGCGCATTGAAAACAGCACTGCTTCTTGAGAAGCTGCAAAATCAGCTGATCGCTCTGCGGGCGCAGGCCACGCCGCTGATGGGACACGCCACGCTGAAACCGCGCTTTGACCGGCAGCTTTTCCGCACCCGCAGCACCGTCATTCAGGATTACCTTG
This sequence comes from Enterobacter sp. 725m/11, assembly GCF_011683705.1. NCBI lineage: Bacteria > Pseudomonadati > Pseudomonadota > Gammaproteobacteria > Enterobacterales > Enterobacteriaceae > Enterobacter > Enterobacter sp. 725m/11. The sequence continues at coordinate 65,787 of NZ_JAAQOK010000007.1, forward strand.
CTGAGATGCAGACCAACCTCGATGAGCTTCGCCACGCGGTTGAGAGTGAACAACAGGAACAGGTGGTGTGGCTTGCGGAGCATCTTACCGAGCAGATCACTGCCCTGCACCGCGAAATCGCCGCCTGGCCGCTACGGGCGTGGGACAGCGCCTCGCCTGGTCTGGGCAAATGGCAGCGCAAGCGGCTGGAGAACCAGGAGTTTGAGCGGCGTCTGTTTGAGATGAAGCGCGAGCGCGAAACCCGCCTGAACAACAGCGAAACGCTGGAAGAGCAGCAGCTATTGATGCGCGAGATTAGCGCGCTGGAAGGCCGCATCGTCCGCTGCCGTCAGGCGCTGGATGAGATTGAACGCGTGATTGAACGCCTGACCCGTTAACTGGAGCCACATCTATGTCACTGGAAAATGCACCCGACGAGGTCAAGCTGGCCGTCGATTTGATTATGCTGCTGGAGAATCATGAGATCCCGGCCGAGACGGTGCTTAAAGCGCTGGAGATTGTGCGGCGGGATTTTGAGGGGAAACTTCCCCCTCACCCTAACCCTCTCCCTGTGGGAGAGGGAAAATAGATTAAGCCGGAGTCGGGTCGTCGCCCTTAATGTCGCGCTTCACTTCCGTGTGCTCGTCACCTTTCTCATTATGCAGGTGAACCTCAAGCTGGTTGAAGGCGATGTTAATGTTGTTTTCACGGCACAGGCGGTCGATCGCGCGGTTCAGTTCATCAACGGTGTAGCTGCGATCGCGCAGTTCACGCACGTATAAACGCAGCTCGTGATCCAGCGTGCTTGGCCCGAAGGTGGTGAAGAAGACATCTGGCGCAGGATCGTGCATGACTTTTGGATGCGATTTAGCGGCTTTAAGCAATACCTCTTTCACTTTATCCAGATCGGAACCGTAGGCCACGCCGAGGCGAATCACCACGCGCGTGGTGGTATCCGAGAGCGACCAGTTGATCAGACGCTCGGTCACGAACGCTTTGTTCGGGATGATCACCTCTTTACGATCGAAGTCAGTGATGGTGGTCGCACGAATTCGGATCTTGCTGACCGTACCGGAGAACGTACCGATGGTGACGGTATCGCCGATACGCACCGGACGTTCGAAGAGGATAATCAGGCCGGAGACAAAGTTACCGAAGATCTCCTGCAGGCCAAAACCAAGACCGACCGAGAGGGCCGCCGCCAGCCACTGCAGTTTATCCCACGAGACGCCCAGCGAGCCGAATACCGTCATCGCCCCGACGATAATGATGACGTAATTCAGGATGGTGGTGATGGCGTAAGACGCCCCCTGGCGCAGGTTCAGCCTTGAGAGCACCAGCACTTCCAGCAGACCCGGCAGGTTACGAATCAGCGCCCAGGCCACCACCGACGACACCAGCGCAAACAGCAGGCTGCCCATGGTGACGCTTTTCATCACCGCCGCGCCGGCTTCGGTACCGTTGTACTGCCAGAGGGTAATACTGTCGAGATAGGCGAAGACGGTAATTAAATCAGACCAGATCGCCCAGAACATCACCGCAAACAGCGCGATCATCACCAGCATGGTGATACGCAGCGTCTGCTGGTTAACCTGCTCCAGCGCGATGGTCGGCTCTTCCTGCGGCTCCGCGCCTTCAGCCCCCTCTTTCACCTGATGCTGACGACGCGCAATGGCACGACGGTAAGCAATGCGGCGGGCCGCGACGCTTAAGCCGCGCAGCACGGTCTGATAGAGCAGGTTCCAGACGATCACCAGATAGACCGTCTCGATCCAGCGCCCGGACAGGCGCAGCGTGGTGTAGAAGTAGCCCGTTGCCGTAAGCACCATCAGCGCCAGCGGAATGATCGCCAACACCGTCACGGTGGCCAGACGGATATTGTGGGACTCTTTATCACGCCAGCTGTCGCGGCACATCGGCCACATCAGGATCCCAATCAGCAGCAGGTTGAGCAGAATGACCAGTTGACCCAGCACATCATCCATCAGATGCAGCGGGGAAAGCTCGGAGACTACCGACCAGAAGTGCAGCGGCAGGAGCGCCAGGCTGACGCGCACAATCTGGCGACGCCAGTGGCTGGTCAGCTGAGCCGGCATGTTGAAGTGACGCACCGCCACGCCGTCTTTTTCGAGCACCTTCCAGCACACGCCAAATACCAGCCAGAACAGCGCCAGTTTTTTACTGAACGCCCAGAGCAGATCGCTGACGTTAAGCTGCATCGTGAGCAGGATCAGACCCACGGCCAGAATAATCAGGCACACCGGCAGCGCGCGAATGAGATCGATCAGAATCGCTTTTGGCGTATGGAGCTGGCTGTCGTTACGCAGTTGCCCCACTTCCGAGGCCAGCTTCGCCTGGTACTGTTTCAGCCATTTCAAACGCCAGCGGATCAGACCGGCAATCAGCAGCAGCGGTAAGCCCGCCAGGAAAGCAATCATTACCGCAGGCCAGGCTTTCTCCCAGTTCACGGTGATTTTCATGCTCTTAATCTGCGTTTTCAGCGTCTCCGGGAAGGACTTAATCCAGTCCCAGTCCATCGGCTTGTTGCTGTTCACCCAGAAAATCTGCTGCGTCAAAATCTCCTGCAGGCTTTTTGACACGCTGACCAGCTGCTGCTGGTTGATCTGCAGGTTAATTGCCATCATCAACTGGTTGCCCAGCTGTTTATTGAGCTGGTCCAGCAGTTCACGGCGCATATCCACCACCTGGAGCAGCGCGTCATGCACTTCCGGGTTTACGTCACTGGAGTGCCCCTCTTCAATTTTGGCGACGAAAGCATCACTCTGGAAAAGGGCATCGCGCTGCTGGTTGACGTCAAACTGCTCCAGACGTAAATCCGCAATGCGGTTGGTCATGTCCTCCAGCTCGTCGGCAGACGGCAGCGTCTGCTGCTGCTGGTAGAGAATACGCGACAGCAGGAGGCTGCCCTTCAAGACCGCGATCTGCTCTTTGATGTTGCGTTCCGCCTGCAGCGCGCGATCCAGCCAGTTCTTCACTTTGATATTTTGCTGAACCAGCGAGTTGCCGCTTTCCGTCGCAAGTATCAGGCGCTGGCTGAGCTGGTGGTTAGCCTCAAGCTCCTGCTTCACCAGCGGGTTGGCCTGAATGCGGGCAGTTTCGTCCGGCGATACGGCTTCCTGAGCGGTTTTTTCCGTCAGGGTCAGGCGTTTGCTGTTTACCGCCTCCTGCAACAGCTGAAGCTGATGCTCCAGACGATTAATATTCGCCGTCACGTAATCACGCTGTTTCTGGAGCGTGTCCTGCAGCACCGTATTCCCTTCCAGGCTTTTACGCTGCTGTTCGATTTGCGCATTGAGCAGCGACTGCTGAACCAGCAGCAGGGTTTGCTGGGTCGGGCGCAGCGTGCCCTCCCCTACCGTCGTGCCGTTCAGGCGGTTGCGGATCTGCTGCAGCTGCTGAGACGCGGCGTACATCGCGTTTTGCACGCGCTCGGGCTGGGTTTGCAGGGAGACGAGCTGACTGTTGTAAGTCGCGAGGTCAGACTGTGCGGTTTGCAGATCGTCGAGCAATTGCGCGACGCGCGATTCCAGCTGGCGTAAGGAGAGCGTGGAGAGCGTTTTGCGCGTTTCATCGTCGTTATCGACGTCGCTCAGCGCGCTCAGTGCTTCCGTGGCCTTACGCATGTTCTCAGGCGCCTGCGCCACCTTCTGACGAAGCTGGGTGGTTTCAGCTTTAACGCGCTCAATCTTATCAATGTTTTCCAGCGTTTCCGTCAGATCCTGCTGGGTGAGTTTCTCCTGAGGAGAGAGCTCTTTTTGTTTGTTCAGGGTGTCGAGCTGCGACTGAATTTCACTGCGCGAGGGAATATCAGTGCTGTTGTCTGCGCGGGCCCAGGAAAGCGGCGCGGTGGAGAAGAAAAACAGCATAGCAAAGAGCAATGCAAATACAGGATGTTGCGAGCGATTGATGGGCAGCATAGTTGTGAATGATGTCAGCAGATGACCGAAAATAGTCCGGCGTGAAGAATATCACGCTCGTCGGAAGCAGAATAGCGAGAACGTAAGCCTCTGAGATAAATCCTGGAAGGGCTCAGGCCGTGAGCGAAGGCGCGTCGCTGCGCAGCGTCGGGCAGAGCTGTAGCATTTCCAGTAAAATCGCCACGTAGCTGCGGGCTTCCTCTTTGAGGTCAAAGGATTGCGGCGCAAAAAGCCAGTTTTCCATCAGACCTGAAATGTAGCTGCGCATCAGGATGGCCGCCCGGCGGGTGAGTAAATTGGCCGGTAACAGCTTTGCCTGCATACACAGGTTCAGGTTCTGTTCGATACGATCGTAGCTCTCGAGGCTGAGGCTGCGCTGCGCCTGTTGCACCACCGCCATTTCGCCCACGAACTCACATTTATGAAAGATAATTTCCATCATTAATCTGCGACGCTCTTCAACTACCGTTGCTTCAAGGATATATACTAATATTTCTCTTAATACTGAGAGTGGATCGTCAGGGAATTTTGCCCGATACTCACTCTCGAGATCGCTAATGCTGGACTCTGAAAGCTCCCATATTTCACTGAACAGATCTGACTTGTCTTTAAAATGCCAGTAAATAGCTCCCCGCGTCACACCGGCAGCCTGAGCAATTTGCGCCAGCGAGGTAGAAGAAACACCCTGCTGAGAGAACAAACGTATTGCCACATCCAGAATGTGTTGTCGGGTTTCCAGCGCTTGTTGTTTAGTTTTTCGTGCCATAGGTGGGTGAATTTACAGGAGTCAGATTTACATACATTTGTGAATGTATGTACCATAGCATGACGATAATATAAACGCAGCAATGGGTTTTTAGACTCAGGACCCTTGATCAATTTGAAATCGGACACTCGAGGTTTACATATGAACAAAAACAGAGGGTTAACGCCTCTGGCGGTCGTTCTGATGCTCTCAGGCAGCTTAGCGCTTACAGGATGTGACGACAAACCGGCTCAACAAGGAGCTCAGCAGGCGCCAGAAGTCGGCGTTGTGACACTCAAATCTGAACCTCTGCAGATCACCACAGAATTACCAGGCCGTACAAACGCTTACCGCATTGCGGAAGTGCGTCCTCAGGTTAGCGGCATTATCCTGAAACGTAACTTTACCGAAGGCGGCGATGTGAAGGCCGGTGAGTCTCTGTATCAGATTGATCCCGCAACCTATCAGGCTTCTTATGAAAGCGCGAAAGGTGACCTGGCTAAAGCACAAGCGGCGGCAAAAATCGCTCAGCTGACGCTGAACCGCTATCAGAAACTGCTCGGCACGAAGTACATCAGCCAACAGGATTACGATACCGCGCTGGCAGATGCCCAGCAGGCTAACGCGGCCGTGGTAGCAGCCAAAGCGGCTGTCGAAACTGCACGCATTAACCTGGCCTATACCAAAGTGACCTCCCCTATCAGCGGTCGTATTGGTAAATCTGCCGTGACGGAAGGGGCGCTGGTGCAGAACGGGCAGACCACTGCGCTGGCTACCGTGCAGCAGCTTGATCCGATCTACGTTGACGTGACGCAGTCCAGCAACGATTTCCTGCGCCTGAAACAGGAGCTGGCTAACGGCACCCTGAAACAGGAAAACGGCAAAGCCAAAGTGGAGCTGGTTACCAACGACGGTATCAAGTTCCCGCAGGAAGGTACTCTGGAATTCTCTGATGTGACGGTCGACCAGACCACCGGTTCCATCACCTTACGTGCGATTTTCCCGAACCCTGACAAAAATCTGCTGCCAGGTATGTTCGTTCGCGCGCGTCTGGAAGAAGGAACGAATCCAACCGCACTTCTTGTTCCACAGCAGGGTGTGACCCGTACGCCACGCGGCGATGCGAGCGCACTGGTTGTTGGGGCAGATAACAAAGTCGAAACGCGCAATATCACCGCCACGCAGGCGATTGGCGATAAATGGCTGGTGACGGAAGGTCTGAAAGATGGCGATCGCGTGATTGTTACTGGTTTGCAAAAAGTACGTCCTGGCGCGCAGGTAAAAGCACAGGAAGTGACATCTGACGATAAACAACAAGCTTCGGCCGCTGGCCAGTCAGAACAAACCAAGTCTTAACTTAAACAGGAGCCGTTAAGACATGCCTAATTTCTTTATCGATCGCCCCATATTTGCGTGGGTGATCGCCATTATCATCATGCTGGCCGGGGGACTTGCGATCCTGAAGCTGCCTGTTGCGCAATATCCAACGATTGCGCCACCGGCGGTAACGATCTCCGCAACCTACCCGGGGGCTGATGCGAAAACGGTGCAGGATACCGTGACTCAGGTTATCGAACAGAACATGAATGGTATCGATAACCTGATGTACATGTCCTCAAACAGTGACTCCACCGGTACGGTTCAGATCACCCTGACCTTTGAATCCGGTACGGATGCGGACATTGCGCAGGTTCAGGTGCAGAACAAACTGCAGCTGGCAATGCCTCTTCTGCCGCAGGAAGTGCAACAGCAGGGTGTGAGCGTCGAGAAATCGTCCAGCAGCTTCCTGATGGTTGTCGGCGTTATTAACACCAACGGCACCATGACGCAGGAGGATATTTCCGACTACGTGGGCGCCAACATGAAGGACGCCATCAGCCGTACGTCCGGTGTGGGTGACGTCCAGCTGTTCGGTTCCCAGTACGCGATGCGTATCTGGATGGATCCGAACAAACTGAACAACTTCCAGCTGACGCCGGTTGACGTGATTAACGCGATTAAAGCGCAGAACGCCCAGGTGGCAGCCGGTCAGTTAGGCGGTACGCCGCCGGTGAAAGGCCAGCAGCTTAACGCGTCCATTATCGCGCAAACCCGTCTGACCTCCGCCGATGAGTTCAGCAAAATTCTGCTGAAGGTGAACCAGGACGGTTCGCAGGTTCGTCTGCGCGACGTGGCCAGGGTTGAGCTGGGTGGTGAGAACTACGACATCATCGCGAAGTTTAACGGTAAACCGGCGTCCGGTCTGGGTATCAAACTGGCGACAGGCGCGAACGCCCTGGACACCGCGACGGCGATCCGTGCGGAACTGAAGAAGATGGAACCATTCTTCCCGTCAGGCCTGAAAATCGTTTATCCGTATGACACTACGCCGTTCGTTAAAATTTCGATTCACGAAGTGGTTAAAACGCTGGTAGAAGCGATCATCCTGGTGTTCCTGGTGATGTATCTGTTCCTGCAAAACTTCCGCGCGACGCTGATCCCAACCATCGCCGTGCCGGTCGTTCTGCTGGGGACCTTTGCCATCCTTGCAGCCTTTGGGTTCTCGATAAACACCCTGACGATGTTCGGGATGGTGCTCGCCATCGGCCTGCTGGTGGATGACGCCATCGTGGTAGTAGAGAACGTCGAGCGCGTGATGGCGGAAGAAGGTTTACCGCCGAAGGAAGCCACCCGTAAATCTATGGGCCAGATCCAGGGCGCGCTGGTCGGTATTGCGATGGTGCTGTCCGCGGTATTTATCCCGATGGCCTTCTTCGGGGGCTCTACGGGTGCGATTTACCGCCAGTTCTCCATTACCATCGTCTCCGCGATGGCGCTGTCGGTACTGGTAGCGTTAATCCTGACGCCAGCGCTGTGTGCCAGCATGCTGAAGCCGGTTCAGAAAGGCGGTCACGGCGAGCATAAAGGGTTCTTCGGCTGGTTTAACCGCATGTTTGATAAGAGCGCGCACCACTACACCGACAGCGTGGGCAATATCCTGCGCAGCACCGGTCGTTATCTGCTGCTCTATATCATCATCGTAGTGGGGATGGCGTTCCTGTTCGTTCGTCTGCCAAGCTCGTTCCTGCCAGATGAAGACCAGGGCGTGTTCCTGACGATGGCACAGCTTCCGGCAGGGGCGTCGCAAGAGCGTACCCAGAAGGTGCTGGACGAAGTGACGGACTACTATCTCACCAAAGAGAAAGCGAACGTTGAATCCGTGTTTGCGGTTAACGGCTTTGGCTTTGCGGGTCGTGGTCAGAACACCGGTATCGCCTTCGTTTCTCTGAAAGACTGGGCGGATCGTCCGGGCGATGAGAATAAAGTTGAAGCGATCACGGGCCGTGCCATGGGCACCTTCTCGCAGATTAAAGATGCGATGGTCTTCGCCTTTAACCTGCCAGCGATTGTTGAACTGGGTACGGCGACCGGCTTCGACTTCCAGCTGATCGACCAGGGCGGTCTGGGTCACGAGAAACTGACGCAGGCGCGTAACCAGCTGTTCGGCGAAGTGGCTAAACACCCTGACCTGCTGGTCGGCGTACGTCCAAACGGACTGGAAGATACGCCGCAGTATAAGATCAACATCGATCAGGAAAAAGCGCAGGCGCTGGGCGTGTCCATCAGCGACATCAATACCACGCTGGGCGCGGCCTGGGGCGGTAGCTACGTCAACGACTTCATCGACCGTGGTCGCGTGAAGAAAGTGTACGTCATGTCCGAAGCGCAGTACCGTATGTTGCCGAACGATATTAACAACTGGTACGTTCGCGGCAGCAACGGTCAGATGGTGCCGTTCTCATCCTTCTCAACGTCACACTGGGAATACGGCTCTCCGCGTCTGGAACGTTACAACGGTCTGCCGTCGATGGAAATCCTGGGTCAGGCCGCACCGGGCCGAAGCACCGGTGAAGCCATGAACCTGATGGAAGAGCTGGCCAGCAAACTGCCTGCGGGTATCGGCTATGACTGGACTGGTATGTCCTATCAGGAACGTCTGTCCGGTAACCAGGCCCCTGCCCTGTACGCCATTTCACTGATTGTGGTCTTCCTGTGTCTGGCGGCGCTGTACGAGAGCTGGTCAATTCCGTTCTCCGTTATGCTGGTGGTTCCACTCGGGGTTATTGGTGCGCTGCTTGCGGCAACGTTCCGTGGATTGACCAACGACGTGTACTTCCAGGTAGGCCTGTTGACAACCATTGGCTTGTCGGCGAAGAACGCGATACTTATCGTTGAATTCGCCAAAGATCTGATGGAGAAAGAGGGTAAAGGCCTTATTGAGGCGACGCTGGAAGCGGTGCGTATGCGTCTGCGTCCAATCCTGATGACCTCTCTGGCGTTCATCCTCGGCGTAATGCCGCTGGTTATTAGCTCCGGTGCAGGCTCCGGTGCGCAGAACGCGGTCGGTACAGGTGTAATGGGCGGTATGATCACCGCGACCGTACTGGCTATCTTCTTCGTCCCGGTGTTCTTCGTGGTGGTGCGCCGCCGCTTCAGCCGGAAGAATGAAGATGTTGAGCACAGTCATTCGGTAGAACCTCACTGATACCGGTTTCATATAATAAAAAGGCCGCATTTGCGGCCTTTTTCATTTTCAGAAAAAATCATAAAATAAGCTTATTGAGGTCCTATTTATTTTCTGTCATCTTAAACAGACATATCATATTTAACTGATAACTTAATAGGTGAACTCAGGATTTTTTTAAATCTATTTCCCTGCTTAAGTTGTTAGGAATATTCCTAATTAAAAGTTAAGACAAACGGAACTCCGGATGTGAACTTTTCTTATGGCTGTAAGCTAAGCCAATGAAATGTAAGGAAGCGAAAAAACTATCGTTAATCCTGATAAAAAAGTTCAGTTTCGGATGAACATTTGCGTAGACGCTCGCAGCCTGCGGTTTTATTTGTAATTTTTCGTAATAGCGCGGTGAAATCCAGGAAGGAGTGGCTTATAGTTAGGTTATCAGGAACACAGCGCTCATGTAGCTAAGTCAGATGTATCCATCCCGACAATGATGTTCGGTGAGTAAGAAATCACTCAGAAGGGGATGCGCTATGGACGAGTACTCGCCAAAAAGGCATGATATCGCGCAGTTGAAATTTCTCTGCGAATCCTTGTACCATGACTGCCTTGCCAATCTTGATGAAAGCAACCATGGCTGGGTAAATGACCCAACGTCTGCCATCAATTTACAGTTGAATGAGCTGATAGAGCATATCGCTACCTTCGCACTTAATTATAAAATTAAGTACAATGAAGATAATAAGCTCATTGAGCAAATTGATGAATACCTGGACGACACCTTTATGTTGTTCAGCAGTTACGGCATTAACACACAGGATTTGCAAAAATGGCGTAAATCGGGAAACCGGCTATTCCGCTGTTTCGTCAACGTGAGCAGAGCTAACCCGGTTAGTCTTTCCTGTTAAAATTATTACAATTACTAAGGTGAATTTATGTCTGATAAACCACTCACAAAAATCGATTATTTGATGCGCTTACGACGTTGTCAGTCAATTGACACCCTTGAACGCGTCATTGAAAAGAATAAATACGAGCTTTCTGATAATGAACTGGCGGTATTTTATTCAGCCGCTGACCATCGCCTTGCAGAGCTAACGATGAATAAGCTGTATGACAAAATCCCTACTTCTGTATGGAAATTTGTCCGTTAATCTTTGAAGTGTGTCTGTAGAGGTTCTACGCCACGTTATAAGCTGTATTCACCTGTCCCGTTATGCTCCCTGCGCGAAAGCCAGGTCTCCGTGTTAAACGCGCTCATCAGCAACAATGTTGTGACTGTGGTCACATCGGCCTTCCGGGAACGTTCCCCTTAACGCCTGTTGCGATTACCCTTCAGGAATAACATCCAGAGAGGTTTCCGATGAGCATAGAAAAACAGAAGATGATTTCAGGTGAACATTACCGCCCTGGTGATGAGACGTTACGCGCCGACCGGCTGCGGGCGCGCCATCTGCTTCACCGCTATAACCACACCGCGCCTGACGAAAAAACAGAACGCCAGAACATTCTGGCGGAACTGCTGGGACAAAGCGAAGGGGCGTATATTGAGCCGAGCTTCCGCTGTGACTATGGATATAACATTTATCTGGGCAAAGACTTTTACGCCAACTTCGATTGCGTAATGCTGGATGTCTGCCCTGTACATATTGGCGACAACTGCATGCTCGCGCCGGGCGTTCATATTTATACGGCCACCCATCCGCTGGATGCGCAAGAACGTAACAGCGGAGTGGAGTTTGGTAAGCCCGTCACCATTGGCAATAATGTCTGGATTGGTGGACGTGCGGTCATTAACCCAGGCGTCACCATCGGGGATAATGTGGTTGTGGCTTCCGGTGCCGTCGTGACGAAAGACGTGCCGGCTAACGTCGTCGTGGGCGGCAACCCGGCGAAAATCATCAAAACGCTGTAACGCTCCGGGGAGCCAACTGTTATGGTCTTTTAGCGCCCGACTGTTACTTTTTTCAGCCGGATGGCTCCCCTAAAATTGGCAGATACCCTGTATTGTCAACTCTCAAAAGGCCAAAAATGACCGAGATACAGCGCCTGCTTACCGCCACCATCGACGATCTTAACCACCGCGAAAAGCGAGACAATCGCCCGCGCTTTAGCATTAGCTTTATCCGCAAACATCCCGGGCTGTTTGTTGCCATGTATGCCGCCTGGCTGGCGACGCTGATTGTCATGCTGAAGTCCGAAACGCTGGTGGACTCCGTCTGGCTGCTGGTGGTGCTGTTTGTCGTGTTTAACGCCTTTTTCTTTTTCGACGTGAATCCCCGCTACCGTTACGAAGATATCGACGTCCTCGATTTCCGGGTCTGCTACAACGGCGAATGGTACAACACGCGTTTTGTGCCAAATGAGCTTATCGACAGCATCCTGCACTCTCCGGCTGTCGAAACCGTGCACAAAGAGAAGCTGCAGAAAATGGTCGCAACGAAAGGCCAGCTCTCTTTTTATGATGTTTTTACCCTTTCCCGCCCTGCTGCTGCGTAATTAACGCCTGCAGGCGTCGGATACCCGGCGCAAACTGCGAAGCAGAGGTGTTGCCGTAACCTAAAACCAGGCCGGTTTGCCCCTGCTTCGTCTCCAGGTAATAGCCGCTCAGCGCAGCGGGTGCCAGCTGAAATGCCCTCGCTTTCTCCACCAGCCGCTGGTCGTCAATACCGTCAATCGCCAATGTCAGGTGCATTCCCCCTTCACCGGCAAGAACACGGTGCGGAGTATAAAGCTCTGCGCTCAGCACCTCCCGTAGCTGGCGGTAACGCTTACGATACAGGCGACGCATGGCGGCAAGATGACGGGCATAGTGCCCCTCCTCGATAAACAGCGCCAGGGTGCACTGTTCTGCGCGATGCCCGCCGCGCAGCAGCGAGCCGATGGCCGGACGCGCTGCTTTCGCCAGCGCTGGCGGTAACACCATGAACCCCATTCGGAGCGACGGAAACAGCGTTTTACTGAACGTCCCCAGATACACAACGGGCGCGTTGTTGACCATGCCCAGCATCGCCGGTACGGGCTCGCCGACATAGCGGAATTCGCTGTCGTAATCGTCCTCAATGATCCACGCCTTGTGCTGGCGGGCCAGTTCCAGCAGCGCCAGACGCCGCCGCGCACTGAGCACGCTCCCGTAAGGAAACTGATGCGACGGCGAAGTGAAAACGAGCGCAGGTGAAGGCGCATGCAGCCCTTCCCAGCACATTCCCTCGTCATCCACCGGTATGCCGATCATCGCAAGGCCGGTTTTGACGAAGGCGCTTTTGGCCCCGCTGTAGCCGGGATTTTCCACCCAGGCGACATCCCCCGGCTCGCTTAACAGCATCGTGCACAGATTGACGCCCTCCAGCGCCCCTTCGGTTATCACAATCTGGCTGGCGTCGCAGTCAATGCCGCGAGAAAGCGCAAGGTGACGGGCGATGGCTGCCCGCAGCGACGGCTCACCGGCCGGGTCGCCATAGCCCAGCAGAGCGCTCCCCTCCTCCCGCAGGACGCGATCGTACAATCGCCGCCACAGCGGCAAGGGGAAATAGTTGATGGCGGGCGTTCCCGGCGTAAAGGCCATCACCGGGGTGTCGCGCGGCACAGGCGCAGGCAGCTGGACGACACGTTTTGCCAGCCTGACCTCAGGATCGGTCAGAACCCGCGGGCTGGCACGATGGGCGAATTGCGCCACCCGCGTCCCCTGACGGTTACGCAGCAAATAGCCTTCGAGCGTGAGCTGGTCCAGCGCCGCATTGACGGTGTTCCGTGAAACGGAAAGCTGCTGCGCCAGCGTTCGCGAGCCGGACAGCTGGCTGCCGGACCGAAGCCTTCCGCCCAGTATGGCCTCCCGCAAAGCGAGATAGAGCGCGCGCTGGAGCGTCTCTTCCCCACGCGTTTTAAGCGCAGCATGGAGCAAGGTATAAAGTTCATCGCCCGGTATGTTCATCTCATCTCCTTGTGGTACCACCAAAACATAGCTGAGTGGTTCTTTTTAAGGAACCAGTAATTTTCTAATCTGAAACTCTTCTCAACGTCACGGAAATAAAGATGAAGATATTCAATGAGTTTGGACAACCTGTGGGCGAAGCCCTTACCGACTGGCAGCCTCGCCCTCATCCGTCCCGGGTAGTACTGCAGGGGCATTATTGTCGGCTTGAACCGCTGCGCGTGGAGCATGCCGGGGCGCTGTTCTCCGCCTATGCTCTGGCCGGAGATACCCGGAGCTGGACGTGGCTACTGCGTGAACCCGATGCCACGGCCGCTGAGTTTGCCGAATGGGTGGCAAGCGTGTGTGAGTTATCTGACCCGATGCACTTTACCGTTATAGATAATCAGACCCAGGCCCCGGTCGGGACGCTGGCCCTGATGCGGATCGATCCTAAAAACGGCGTTGTGGAAGTGGGACACGTTCACTTCTCCGTGCTGTTAAGCCGCACGCCCATGTCAACAGAAGCGCAATATCTGTTGATGCGGTACGCGTTCGATACCCTGGGCTACCGGCGATATGAATGGAAGTGCAACAGCCTGAACGAACCATCACGCAAAGCGGCACTGCGTCTGGGCTTTCAGTTTGAAGGCCGTTTTCGCCAGGCGCTGGTCATAAAAGGCCGTAACCGGGATACCGACTGGTTTTCGATTCTCGACAAAGAGTGGCCGGCGCTGGCGAGCGCCTTTGAAAGCTGGCTTGCCACCGACAATTTTACTGCCGATGGCAAACAGAAAAGATCCCTGGAAAGCTGGCGAGAAACGCGCGTCTAGCGTCTTTTTTTACGTCCCTGCACCGCCTTAAAACGCGGATTGGATTTGCAAATCACGTATAAGCGTCCCTTGCGTTTGACTATCTGGCAATCCGGGTGACGCTGTTTTGCGCTGCGCAATGAGTTAAGCACCTGCATGGTTAGCCCCGCTTCGCATTAAGAAAACCGCCAAAACGCTTGCGGAAGCGCGCTGCGCTGCCATCCGTGGAAAACGTTTTTTGCTTACCGGTATAAAACGGATGCGATTTTGAAGAAACCTCGATAGTGATGTACGGATACGTTTCACCGTCGAGCTCAATTTCGCGGTCGGTTTTAATGGTTGAACCCACTTTAAAGTATTCATTGGCACTGGTGTCGTGGAATACCACGGTGCGATACGCTGGATGGATGTTTGGTTTCATCATAAACCCTTTGTGTTTTGTTATAACATAACAAAATAATATCCAGGCAAGGTTGAAAAAACAACCCTCTCTCTCCTGAGGATATTTTCTAATTTGCTTTAGATAACATGAAAACCCTGCCCCCACGTGCTATAACTATTTCATTTCGCGGTAAAATCTTTCTCTTCAGGCAGGAAACTCAGCGTCCGGATTCGGGCATATGAGAAAGGAAACGACAGCATGAAAACCCGACATCTGGTCAGTCTGGTGACTGGCGTACTTATCTTTTCCGTGCTGGTTCCCATTTGCCTCAGCATCTGGCTTGCCCATCGCCAGGCAGAAGAGAAATTTGTTGATGCGCTGGATAGCTATGCTTCTCGGGTGCTGATGCGCACCGACAGAGTCGTGGATCAGGCTAAAGAAGCGTTAAATCACCTGCAGGGATTTAAGGGCGTTCCCTGTAGTCCGCTGCATTTGAGGGAAATACGTCGGGTCGCGTTCTCGTGGCGCTATATCCAGGAGGTGATCTATATCGACAACCTCAAACCCCTCTGCTCTTCGCTTGAGCAGGCCAGTAAATCCGCCGCTTATCCTCCCCCCATGCGTATCACCGAAGATGGCTACAGCGCGTGGCTTACCGCACAGAACGATCTTGGCTTTCACCGCTATATGGCCGTGCTCGGGAAGGGCCATTACCTTGTTCTGGTCGATCCTGCCTCGCTTGTGGATGTGATCCCTTTCGGGGCGATTGCCATTGATGCCGCTCTGGTGGGAAGCGCAACGCATCTTATTTTCGCCAGCAGTAACACGCTTGATCCGCATATCCGCGATCGGATCAACGATCGAGGCGTCTCCAGCGTTCAGTACAAGGGCTCCATGTACGTCATGAAGCCAGTCCCTGAGCTTGGATTTACTGTCGTCACGTGGGCAGCGCTCACCCCTCTGGCTGAAAGCTGGCACCGACAGCTGCTTTTCTGGCTGCCGTTTGGCGTCCTGATAAGCCTGCTGGCGGCACTGTTTGTCCTGCGGATCCTGCGACGTATTCAGTCGCCGCGCAATCGCCTGCTGGACGCCATTAACAGCCGCGATTTTGTGGTTCACTATCAGCCCATCGTGGCGCTGTGCAGTGGAAAAATCGTGGGTGCGGAAGCGCTTGCGCGCTGGCCCCAGCCAGACGGAAGCAGTCTCTCGCCTGATATATTTGTGCCGCTTGCCGAGCAAACCGGCCTCATCTCGCAGCTGACGCAGTTAGTTATGGAAAAAGTGTTTGAAGATATGGGCCACTGGCTGCAGCTCCACCCCGATCAGCATATCTCCATCAACCTCGCCCCGGCCGATTTGACCTCCGGTAATCTGCCGCCTTTACTGAGCCAACTCCTGAATAAGTGGCAGATTCATCCCCGACAAATCGCCCTTGAGTTAACCGAGCGTGGCTTTGCCGACCCCAAAATCAGCGCGCCGGCTATCGCCGCGTTTCGCCGTTCGGGCCACCCTGTCTACATTGATGATTTTGGCACGGGCTATTCCAGCCTCAGCTATCTGCAGCATCTCGATGTCGACACGCTAAAAATTGACAAATCGTTCGTGGATGCACTGGAGTACAAAAACGTAACGCCGCACATTATCGAAATGGCGAAGTCGCTGCAGCTGGCAATGGTGGCGGAAGGCGTGGAGACCGAAGGGCAGCTTACCTGGCTGCACCGCCACGGCGTGCAGTATGGGCAGGGGTGGTTCTACAGTAAGGCGCTGCCAAAGACGGAATTTATCCTTTGGGCAGAGAACAACCTCGCCACGCGCTCTACTTAAGATAGGATTTGATCACCTGCAGCACGACGCCAAGATCGGCTTCACGCTGCGCCTCTTCGGGCTCTTTCACGACATGATCGGTAAGATGCCCTTCAATCACCTGCATCATCATGCCATTGACCGCGCCACGGATCGCCGCCAGCTGCTGTAACACCTCGGCACATTCGTGATCGCTGTTGAGCATTTTCTCCAGCGCGGTGCTCTGCCCCTGAATTTTCTTCAGGCGAGTCAATAACATCTTCTTATCGCGAACGGTATGTGACATCTCTGTCTCCCTCAGTTTTGGCTTTTAAAGCATATCACGCTCTACTCCCCCTGAGTATTTTTCTACTGGGGGGTAGTATTAACCTACTGGGGGGGAGTACTATTTGCGCACGCTTTCCATACTGGAAATTTCAATGAACGATTTTGCTTCACTCCTGCAGCAGGGTAATGCCTGGCTGTTTGTTCCCAGCGCTATCCTGCTCGGTGCGCTGCATGGCCTGGAGCCGGGCCACTCAAAAACAATGATGGCTGCCTTTATCGTGGCTATCCGCGGCACGCTGAAGCAGGCGGTGCTGCTCGGTCTGGCGGCTACGCTTTCCCATACGGCGGTAGTCTGGATCATTGCCATGGCAGGACTATGGTTTGGCCGTGGCTGGGACGCACATACGTCCGAACCCTGGTTCCAGCTGATCTCCGGGGTGTTGATCGTTGCAATCGCCCTGTGGATGGCGTGGCGAACCTGGAAAGAGAGCCGGCCACACGATCATCATCACGATTGCCACCACCATCATGACCATGACCATGACCATGACCATGACCATGACCACCACCATGATCATCACCATGAACACCCGCTGGTTGAAGAGGAGTGGCAGGACGCCCACCAGCGCGCGCACGCGCAGGATATCAACCGGCGTTTCAACGGACAAAACGTGACGACAGGACAGATCGCGATGTTTGGCCTGACCGGCGGGCTTATCCCTTGCCCAGCGTCCATCACCGTTCTGCTGATCTGCCTGCAGCTGAAGCATTTTGCGCTCGGCGCGACGCTGGTTTTCAGCTTCAGCATCGGTCTGGCATTAACGCTGGTCGCTTCCGGCGCGATTGCCGCCTTAAGCCTTAAGCACGCGACAAAACGCTGGCCCGGATTTAGCGAACTTTCCCGCAAAGCGCCGTGGATCTCCGCTGCGCTGATTATCGTGGTAGGGATTTACATGAGCCTGCATGGCCTGAGCGGCATTCTGGCGTAAGCAGGCGGCCACGCCCGGTGGCCGCCTCTCTGGTCAGGTAAGAGTCTGCTGCCAGCTAAAGGTATAACGAAGCTGGCGCGTCTGCAGGATAAATTCCGGCGAAACGCTGGGGCTCCAGGAGTCATCGCCGCCCACCCCCATATGAAACGCATCGAGGTTGAGCCAGCACCCCGGCTCTTCCCGCAGCAGATGATGATGGGTTGTCTCACGCAGCTGCTGCTGGCTATAGCGGCCCACTGAGAAATGGAACGCGCCATTCAGCTGATGCGCACCCAGCACAAGTTTGCGGGTATCGCAGCGCAAACCATTTTCCGTCGGGAAGATATACGGCGTGTGCATGTCTGTCAGGGGTAGTGTCCAGCGCCCCTGCTGCGCCGCCAGCTTTCTGTCCGGGTAGTTTTCATGCGGACCCAGCCCCAGCCAGTCAACCTTTTCTGGCGTTTCAGCGAGATGAACGCTCAGGCCAATGCGCGCGGGCTCCGGGATATCAGACGCAATATCGACCTGAATGTCGCCATGCAGAACACCCTGCTCGTCCACCCGCCAGATTTTACGGCTCAGGAACAGCGCCCTGCCGCGATGCTCCAGGACATTAAGCGTGGTAACCACCACCTCACGCGCATGCTGCTCTGCCTCACAGTGCAGCATGCGCGAGGTGAGATCGTACATGCCCGCCGCTTTCCAGCGTTCAACCCACGCGTTTGGATCGATGCGCGTCGCTTCGCTCACCCCAATGTCGTTGTCCAGCGGCGCGCGGCTGACGTTATCCGTCACGGGTGAAAGCAGCGTTTCAACGCCATTTCGCCACCATTGAGTCAGGTATCCGGATGCGCGATCGAACTGCCATCGCTGTTGACGATGCGTGACCACCAGGATGCGATCGTTTTGCGTTAAAACCGGCGGCTCGCCCGCAGAGGCTGGCGGTGCGACAAACAGCGGAGACGGAAGCAGCCACTGTTCCCACGCGCAGCGATGGCCTGCGGGTGACCACGGCGTTGCCCGCGGCTGGCGCACTTCAACATTCAGCCAGACTTCCCCCGGCTCGGCTTTCAATTCCGGCAGAGCGATCTCCAGACGCTGAACGCCTTCAGGGGCTATCGCCAGCGTCACCTCGCCCGAAGCCAGTACCTTCCCATCCCGGGCAACCGTCCAGCTCAGCACTTCGTTATCGGTAGGGCGGAACAGGTAGCCGCTTTGCACCTCAATCACCAGCGGAGAGGTACTGACCAGCGTAAAGGTAAAGAACTGCTGGGCGCGCTGCGCCTCGTACAGCGCCGGATGCGGCGTGCGATCGGGGAATACCAGTCCGTTAAGGCAGAACTGGCGATCGTTCGGCGTATCGCCAAAATCCCCGCCGTAGGCCCAGAACGCGTTGCCCTTTTCGTCTTTCTTCGTCAACGCCTGATCGACCCAGTCCCAGACAAACCCACCCTGCAGGCGAGGATGGCTGCGAAACGCCTGCCAGTATTTCGCAAACCCGCCGAAGCTGTTTCCCATCGCGTGGGCGTATTCACAGAGGATCAGCGGACGCGTTTCGTCGGGCATACCGATCCATTTTTTGATTGACCATTTAGGCACCGCCGGGAAAGGCTGATCCCAATCGACCCGGGCGTACATCGGACAAACAATATCGGTCGCCGCCGTATTCGCCCCGCCGCCTTCGTACTGCACCGGGCGCGTGGGATCGGTGGTTTTCAGCCAGCGGTACAGCGCATCATGATTCGCGCCGTGGCCGGACTCGTTACCCAGCGACCAGATGATAATTGAGGGATGATTGCGATCGCGCTGCACCATGCGGGTTACGCGCTCACTCATGGCGTGCAGCCAGCGTGGATCGTCAGCGAGGCGGCTCATCGGCACCATGCCGTGGGTTTCAATATTGGCTTCGTCAACAACGTACAGCCCGTAGCGATCGCAAAGCCGGTACCACAGCGGATGGTTCGGGTAGTGCGAGCAACGAACGGCGTTGAAGTTATGCTGCTTCATGATTTCGATGTCGCGACGCATGGTCGCCTCGTCCATCACCTGACCGTTTTCCGGGTGATGCTCGTGACGGTTAACCCCGCGGATCAGCAGCGGCTTACCGTTAAGCTTCAGCAGGCCGTTGCTGATGTCAACGCGGCGGAAGCCCACATCGCACGCCTCAACCTCCAGCACCTTACCCTGCGGGCTGAGAAGCGCCATCGTCAGGCGATACAGTTCCGGCGTTTCAGCACTCCAGAGCGCGGGACGGTCAATGGGGATCGCCACCGTTAAGCGTTCGTCCCAGCTGCCGCGCTCGTCCACAACGGCAGACCCCGGACGCCGGGAAACGCTGGCGCATTTTTCACCCTTGCGCCACAGGGTAAAGACCACCTCGCAGTCTGCAAAGCCCGCCCCTGCCAGCGCGACATCTGCCTTAAGCACCGCGCGGTCCAGTTCCGCATTCAGGTCCGTCACCACGCGATAATCGGCAATCTGCGTTTCGGGTTTATGCAGCAGCGTCACATCGCGGAAAATACCACTCATGCGCCACATGTCCTGATCTTCCAGATAGCTGCCGTCGCACCAGCGCAACACCATGACCGCCAGGCGGTTCTCACCTGGCCGCAGGACCGTCGAGAGATCGAATTCGGCAGGCAGCCTGCTGTCCTGGGAATAGCCCATCCACCGCCCGTTGCACCACAGATGAAACGCAGAGTTCACGCCGTCAAAGATGATGCGGGTCTGCCCGCTCTGAAGCCACGCGTCATCCACATTAAATGTGAGCGAGTAACAGCCGGTTGGGTTTTCCTGCGGCACAAAAGGCGGATTAACGGGGATAGGATAGGTGACGTTGGTGTAGATGGGCGTGTCAAACCCCTGCATCTGCCAGTTCGACGGCACGGGCATCGCAACGGCATCCGCACAGTCTTCGGTTACCCACGCCTCCGGGATTTGCTCGGGTGCAGGAAAGTAGTTAAATCGCCACACCCCATTGAGGGAGCGTCTGCTGGCGGATGCAGCATCATCCAGGGCAGGCTGTTCAAGACGCCAGCTGTGTAACGGCGCATGTGCCTCCAGACGGTTCCACTGGGTGACACCCGGGTTTTCCCAGTCCCGTCGGGCCAGAATGGCGCTGAGAGTCAGCGATAAAGTGTTGGGCATATTAACCTCTTTGCGAAGCGCTCACAATTTTGGTTAACATGCCCTGGCACCCGGCGACGGTAAAGCACCCAATCGCGGGGTAGCGAGTCCGATCACAAAGTTTTATTTGCGGGCAAGCTGCCCGGCAAGGAGGGCCAGGCTTCTGAGCTGCTGCGCCAGATCCTCGCGTTCGGCCTGCTGCGGGGTGCGGCGCGCGCTGGAATGGCGGGTCACCAGCGTTACCGGCAGCTGAACCTGCCAGCATTCCTCCCCCCCGCTGGGGGACAGAAGCCACTCCACGCTGCGCTCGCCCGCCTCGCGAAACGCCTGACGAATGGTCGTCAGCGGCGGAGAAAACCAGGCGCTGTCGGCCGTATCGTCAAACCCGACCACCGATATCTGGCCAGGAACAGCTATCCCTTTTTCCGCACAGGCGCGCATTACCCCAAGCGCCATCTGATCGTTCGCCACCAGAATGGCATCCGGCAGTACCGCCCCCGAGAGCAGCACATGTCCCTTCTCATAGCCGCTGGCCGCGCTCCAGTCGCCGTAGGCCACCGCAGCCGCGTCAAGACCCGCCTGCGCCAGCGTCGCTTTCCATCCCGCCAGACGCGCGCGCGCAGAGACAGAGCTTTCCGGCCCGCTCAACAGGGCAATATGCTGATGCCCCAGCGAAAGCAGATGCTCAACGCCCAGGCGTGCCCCCTCTTCGGCGTTAAACACGAGGCTATTTACCTGCGCTGACGGTGACACGTCGAGGAACAGCACCGGGACGGGCGTCGCCAGCGACCTGAGCGCTTCGGCGTGCGGATCGTCAAGCGGCACATTGACCAGCAGCGCGTCTACCCGCTGCCCCAGCAGCGCCTGAAGCGCCGCCTGACACTGCTGCGGCTGCTCCACCATGGAAATCAGGACGCTCGCCCCCTGCCCTGCAGCCCGGGATTTTACCGCCGAGACAATTTGCGAAGGCGCGTGCAGCGCCAGATCGGTGGTGATGAGCCCCAGCGTACGGGTGCGTTTCCCCGCCAGCTGCTGCGCCCGCAGGTTGGGAACGTAATGCAGCTCAGCCATTGCCTGCTGCACCTTTTCCCGCGTGCGGGCAGAGACGTGCTCCGCGTCGTTAATCACGCGGGAAACGGTCTGATAAGAAACCCCCGCAAGGAGGGCGACATCATAAAGAGTGATTGCTTTCATGCGTTCTGGCATCGCGATTTTCGAAGCGTCTATTCTGGCACAGCGACGCCGTTAAAACATGTGAGCGCTTCGCAAATTAAACAACCCGCTCCGGCTGCGTCATTTTCTCACCGCGCGGCTTCTGGCGGAACCAGGGCAAACAGAGCTGAATAAGCGGACCAATGGTCAGAGCATACGCCACGGTTCCCACCCCAAACGAGCCACCCAGCACGCACCCAATCAGCAGGACGGACACTTCGATGGAGGTACGCACGCTGCGAATGGACCACCCCAGCCGGGCGTGAATGCCGGTCATCAGGCCGTCGCGCGGACCAGGCCCGAAACCGGCCCCGATGTACATGCTGGTGGCGATCGCGTTCATCACGATGCCCGACACCAGGAAAGCGATGCGCACGGATAACGAACTCAGTTCGGGGATAAGCGCCATGCTGGCGTCCGCCGCCAGACCGATACAAATCACGTTGCTGATCGTGCCAAGACCGGGCATCTGACGCAGTGGGATCCACAGTAAGAGCACCGCAGCACCGGTCAAAATGATCACCGTCCCGATGCTCATCCCCAGCTGTATTCCCACGCCAAGGTGAAACACATCCCACGGATCGACCCCCAGATCCGCACGAATAAACATCGCGGTGGAAAGCCCATACAGCCCTAAACCGACATAAAGTTGTAGCAGACGACGTACCATTTTTATCTTCTCCAGTGAACCCGACTTTCATCCTGACCTAAAATGGCACTAAGATTAATGTCCAGTTTTTAAATAGTGGACTGCTTATGTCATCACGCCGCTTCGGAAGCCAGTCTGTGGTACGCCTTTTAGGGCACTGGCAGCAAACTTCATCCCGCACTCCGCTCTGGCGCCAGCTGGCCGATGCGCTGCGCTTATTAATCCTTGATGGCCGGCTGGCGCTGCATACGCGCCTGCCGGGTGAGCGTGAGCTGGCGACGGCGCTGAACGTGAGCCGGACCACCGTCAGCAGCGCCCTCGCCCACCTGCGTGAAGAGGGTTATCTTGAAAGCCGCCACGGCAGCGGGTCGCGCGTCATCCTCCCGGATGCACGCGCCGTTCCCACCCTTTCCGCAGCGAGCGTCGCCCTGGATCTTTCCACTGCCGCCCTCAGCGCCGGGCCGGAGATCCACCAGGCTTACACCCATGCACTTACGGCTATTACTCAACACCTCTCGCTGACGGGCTACGAGCAGCTTGGGCTGCCGGCGCTACGGGAGGCCATCGCTGCGCGCTATACCGCGCGAGGTCTTCCAACCCGGGCAGACGAGGTGATGGTGGTCAACGGTGCCGTCAGCGGGTTCGCGCTGGTGCTGCGGATGATGGCCGGACCGGGGGATCGCGTCGTGGTCGATCACCCCACCTATCCGCTGGCGATTGCCGCTATTCAGGGAGCACAGTGTCGGCCAGTAGGAGTGTCGTTGCCGGAAACGGGCTGGGATACGGATGGCTTTGCGGCTACGCTTGCCCAGACCGCGCCGCGCCTGGCCTACCTGATGCCCGATTTTCACAACCCAACCGGTCGATGCATGGATATCGCCACCCGTCAGGCAATCGCTGATATAGCAGCCCAGACCCGCACGGCGCTGGTCGTGGATGAAACGATGGTCGATCTCTGGTTTGATTCGCCACCGCCGCCACCGCTGGCATCGTTTAACCCACAGGCCAGCGTGATTACGCTAGGCTCTGCCGGAAAAAGCTTCTGGGGCGGGCTGCGTCTCGGCTGGATCCGCGCCTCCTCGCGTACTATCGCCACGCTCGCCCAGACGCGCGATACGCTGGATTTAGGCTCGCCGCTGCTTGAGCAGCTGGCAACGCTGTGGCTTATCGACAATAGCGAGCGTTTTCTGCCCGCTCGCCGCAAGATGCTGGCGGAACGGCGCGATCGATGCAGTAACCTGCTGCGAGAACATTTCCCGGAGTGGACGTTTCATGAGGCGGAGGGCGGACTCTCTTACTGGATCGAACTTCCTGGCATGCTGGCGACACAGCTTGCCGCACGGGCAGAAATCATCGGGATTAACCTGGGCACCGGGACGCGGTTTGGCTTATCGGGGGCGTTTGACCGCTTTTTACGTATGCCCTTTTCGCTGGAGCCAGCGGAGCTGGAAGCGGCATTGCTGCGGATTAAACCGTTATGGCTCGCTCTAAATTCAAATACGCCAGCAGTCAAACGCCGCCTGGTTTAATATTAAAATTTTGAACTGGATCATAAAATAAAAACTGCTGACTGTAATATATGCAGTCAGCAGTTTTCACTGGTCAGTGATTTAGTGCTGAGGAGGAATGGGGAAACCTTTCAGGGAAATAACGAAATTATCACCGTCTTTCTTTATTTTTGCACCGGTATCACACCAGTCAGACGCAATACGAAAGAACTCATCGCTTCCAACATTCCAGCCAAGACGTACATGCTTCACGTAGCCTGAACGCAACAGAGCGCAGGCCTCGTTGTAGTCACTGGCAGTTGACAGTTGTTGTTTCATTTTCTCTTCTTCAGAAGTTTACGTAGAGCCTTGATTTCTTTAGGAGTAAAAGGAGAAACACTCTCTTCTTCCGTATGCTGATTATCAATATCCTCTTCCGATACTCCCACCTCTTCTACTGCTTCAAACGCCAGCAGCAGCAGTTTCTCTGTGGTCACGCTTAAATTTTCGTTATTTACTTCCGCATAGTGGCGGAGTCTTTCTTTTAGCGCTTCGTCAATTTTAACATTTAAAACTGCAGTAGCCATGTTTGTCACTTCCCTTCGGAATAAGTACTTTATTTAATACACGAAGTTATCACTGTTATCCAGATCTATATTTTTTTGAATTTTGACGAAAATAGACGTCCAATTATAAAATGCCAGTCTATTATTACAGGTTTATGACAGTAATATTTCAGAGCGATGAAATATATATTACACGGTATAGGCATTATATTATTGTGGAATAAAGGCTAAAAAGAGATGGGAACAGGAAAGATGGATGAGGCCACAAATGGGTGGGGGCCCTGCCAGCTACATCCCGGCACCCACGTCGTCTGCCCTGGCTGCTTCCTTCCGGACCTGACCTGGTGAACAGAGTAGCGTTGCGGGAGAACCAACAGAGCCCCCATTGAGAGCGTTGATAACCAACGCGCTGGCGCATTATCCCTGTGCGAAGAGCCAATTGCAAGCGACCAGGAACCGGATGCTGGTTTCTTGCGCAAACAGGCGCAGCAATCAGGGCGATCTTCGTTTACCATGACGGTCCAAACATCCCCACAGGTGAAGGTATGGACGAAAACGACTCCTTTCCCCAGCGCGTATGGCAAATCGTGGCCTCGATTCCGGAAGGCTACGTCACCACCTATGGTGATGTGGCAAGGCTGGCAGGCTCTCCGCGCGCGGCGCGACAGGTCGGTGGCGTCCTGAAGCGGCTGCCGGAAGGCAGTACGCTGCCCTGGCATCGTGTGGTGAACCGTCATGGCGCTATCTCGCTGACCGGGCCGGATCTCCAGCGTCAGCGTCAGGCATTACTTTCTGAGGGTGTGCAGGTGTCGGGCGCGGGACAGATTGATTTGCAGAAATACCGCTGGGTGTACTAAACCCTCCCCCGAAGGAGAGGGTAAGAGCAACAGTTACATCTGGGTCGGTGGGGTTGGCAGGGACGGCTGATTGGTCTGTGGAGCAACCGGGACTTCGGTTTGCTGCACCGGCACCAGATTCAGGTCGATTTTGGTTCCACCGTGGTTAATCGCTTCCTGGACCGTATCGGTGATAAAGACCAGCTTGCCGTTGATGGTTACCGCTGCGCTCAGCAGAATACGGGCATTCGGCTGCACGTCTGAAGGGTTATACGGCAACACGAAGCTAAACGGAGCCTGCTTACCTTCAGTACGGACCGCGCGCTGAGCAAGCACTTTCGACGGCGCGTCCGCCAGGGAAGCATCAGACAGCGTGACCGTTAATACCGCATCCGGCGGCAGAGCGACTCTCTGTTTAATCCAGATTGTACCGGAAACGTTAGGCTGCTGAATGGATTGCTGTGAAAGGGTATTAATCCCGTTCGGATCTGCAGCTGGTACCGGCACCTGGGCGCTCTTACCGGCACAGGCGGACAACGCCACCGCAATAGCTACACCACTTAGCATGGGCACGAGTTTCATTGAAGTCTCCTTATCATCAATGCACCAGCGGGATCGATCCCATCCGATGTCGTTTCAATCACATAACGTTTTTAAGTGTGGCACAGATCACCGATTAATGCCTAAAAACGTGCCGACATTCAGATTATTCTACCCATCGGACCACTTTCATTTCTGCGTTATACTCTGCCTATCTTTCGCTACGGCGTTTATTGAGGACAATTATGAGTCAGGCACTGAACAATCTGCTGACATTACTGAATCTGGAAAAAATTGAGGAAGGACTCTATCGCGGGCAGAGCGAAGACCTCGGCTTACGTCAGGTTTTCGGCGGCCAGGTCGTTGGACAAGCGCTCTACGCTGCAAAGGAGACCGTCCCTGCAGACCGCCTGGTGCACTCATTCCACAGCTATTTCTTACGCCCTGGCGACAGCGCAAAACCGATTGTGTATGACGTTGAAGTCCTGAGAGACGGCAACAGCTTCAGCGCACGCCGCGTGGCGGCCGTTCAGAACGGTAAGCCTATCTTTTATATGACCGCCTCTTTCCAGGCGCCGGAACCGGGGTATGAACATCAGAAAGTGATGCCGCCAGCACCGTCGCCGGACGAACTCAAATCAGAGACCGATATCGCCCGCGCGCTGGCGCATCTGCTTCCGCCGCAGGTCAAAGAGAAGTTTCTCTGCGATAAACCGCTGGAGATCCGCCCGGTTGAGTTCCACAACCCCATGAAAGGCCACACCGCCGAGCCGAAGCGTCAGGTCTGGATCCGCGCCAATGGCACCGTGCCGGAAGATTTCCGCGTGCATCAGTATCTGCTGGGCTACGCGTCTGACTTTAACTTTCTGCCGGTTGCGCTACAGCCGCACGGCGTTGGTTTCCTTGAAAAAGGGATGCAGGTCGCAACCATCGATCACTCCATGTGGTTCCACCGTCCGTTCAATATGAATGAGTGGCTGCTTTACAGCGTGGAGAGTACGTCAGCGTCGAGCGCTCGCGGTTTTGTGCGTGGAGAGTTTTATACCCAGGACGGCGTGCTGGTCGCTTCTACGGTGCAGGAAGGGGTAATGCGTAATCGCGGGTAATGGTGTGCGGCCTGATGCCCTCCCCCTGACCCTCTCCCATGGGAGAGGGAATAAACATTAAAAACGGCAACCGAAGTTGCCGTTTTGCTTTTTATTAGGCGTTATACGCATTCTCGCCGTGGCTGTTGACGTCCAGACCTTCGCGCTCCTGCTCTTCCGGTACGCGCAGCCCAACGGTCATATCCGCCAGCTTATAGCCGATGAAGGCCACAATGGCAGACCACACCACGGTGATAGCGATACTTTCCAGCTGCACCAGCACCTGATGAACCATGGTGACACCTTCTGCGTAGCCCACGCCACCCAGTGATTTCGCGGCGAAGATGCCGGTCATGATACAGCCGACGATGCCGCACACGCCGTGGACGCCGAACACATCGCAAGGGTCATCCACGCGCAGCACGCGTTTCAGTGCGGTGACGCCCCACAGACCTGCCAGACCCGCGACCAGTCCCACCAGCAGCGCACCACCGACACCCACATAGCCACACGCCGGGGTGATACCGACCAGACCGGCAATCGCCCCTGAACAGGCACCC
The DNA here is from genome assembly GCF_011683705.1 of Enterobacter sp. 725m/11. Taxonomy (NCBI): domain Bacteria; kingdom Pseudomonadati; phylum Pseudomonadota; class Gammaproteobacteria; order Enterobacterales; family Enterobacteriaceae; genus Enterobacter; species Enterobacter sp. 725m/11. Next base: position 93,153 of record NZ_JAAQOK010000007.1, read on the forward strand.
AGCAGGGAAGGTTTACCGCGTACCGCCCACTCGCCGAATACCCAGGAGAGAATTGCACCCGCCGTCGCCACAACGGTGTTCACGAAGGCCAGCGCGGCGATTTCGTTCGCGGCACTTGCGGAGCCGGCGTTGAAGCCGAACCAGCCAAAGTAGAGGATAGCCGTACCGGTAAACACCATCGGCAGGTTATGCGGTTTGAACGCCTCTTTACCGAAGCCCACGCGTTTGCCAATCAGGTATGCGCCCACCAGGCCCGCTACCGCGGCGTTGATATGGACAACGGTACCGCCCGCAAAGTCCAGCGCGCCGTGCGTTGCCAGCAGACCACCGCCCCAGACCATGTGCGCAATCGGCACATAGGAGAGGGTCAGCCAGACCACCACGAAGATCAGAACGGCAGAGAAACGGATGCGCTCCGCCAGCGCGCCCACGATCAGCCCGACGGTAATGCAAGCGAACGAGCCCTGGAACGCGACGTGGATGTACTGGTAGAAGCTGCCCATCAGCGCGGTCAGCTCAATATTTTTCAGCATTACCCAGTCGAAGTTACCAAAGAAGGCGTTGCCGGTACCGAAGGCCAGCGAGTAACCGTAAACCACCCACAGCACGCAGACCAGCGCGAACGTCACGGCAACCTGCGTCAGCATGGAGAGAACGTTTTTGCCGCGGATCAGGCCGCCGTAGAACAGCGCAATGCCCGGGATAGACATGAACAGCACCAGCGCGGTGCTGATCATCATAAAGGCGTTATCGGCTTTGTCTGCCACGGCAGGAGCAGCCAGCGCCAGGCCCGGCAGCAGTGCCAGCGAACCCAGACCCGTTTTAAGTGTTGCTATCTTCATTTTCTCGATCCCTATCACTGTGTGCCAGGCGTTATTTACAGTGCCGCTTCGTCAGATTCGCCGGTACGAATGCGAATGACGCGCTGCAGTTCGGCAACGAAAATTTTGCCGTCGCCAATTTTGCCGGTATAGGCCGCTTTGCTAATCACATCAATCACTTCATCAAGCTGATCGTCAGCAATCGCGACATCAATTTTTACTTTTGGCAGAAAGTTAACGCTGTATTCCGCCCCGCGATAAAGCTCGGCATGACCCTTCTGACGACCAAAGCCTTTCACTTCGGTGACAGTCAGTCCCTGAATACCCATTGAGGACAATGCTTCACGCACGTCTTCCAGTTTGAATGGTTTGATTACCACCGTAACCAGCTTCATAGATCCCCTCCAGTCAGAATTCGGTAATGGCCGCAGCTCACGCAGAAGGTATTGCAAGGGATGTGCCAGAAATGAAATGGAGGGAGAAAAGCGGTGCGACGAGCGTTATGCCGTCTTCCTTAATGAACCGGCGAAAAAAAACGCACCATGTCGGTGCACGGTGCGTTTCAGTATTGCACCAACAGGAATGACTGTTAGCGCGTTGCTTTGTTTTGGTGCATCAGGCGCTGAGCGACTCTTCCTCGCGCACGCTGGCGGCCAGTTCTTCGCCCGCCAGCTGAAGCTGATACATCTGCCAGTAGCGCCCTTTGGCTTCCAGCAGTTCACGGTGCGTCCCGCGCTCCACGGCTTGTCCGCGATGCAGCACCAGAATGGTATCGGCATCGACAATGGTGGAAAGGCGATGGGCAATCACCACCAGCGTAGTATGGTCGCGTACCGCAGTCAGCGCCTGCTGGATGGCCTGCTCGGTGCCGGAGTCAATGCTGGCCGTCGCTTCATCCAGAATCAGCACCTGCGGGGTTTCAATCAGCACCCGCGCCAGCGCAAGAAGCTGCTTTTGCCCAACGGAGAGGTTGTTTCCCTGCTCGCCCAGCCGGGTATTAATCCCGTCGCTAAACCCGCGCGCCAGGTCTGCCAGCTGCACTTTTTCCAGCACCTCCCATACCTGCTCCTGAGAGTAGTCTCGCCCCAGGGTCACGTTGGCGTAGAAGGTATCGGCCAGGACGACCGGATCCTGCTGCACCATCGCGACGCCTTTACGCAACACGTTGTGGCTGAGAGACGCGAGCGGGCGTCCGTCGAGGCGGATTTCGCCTTGCGTGACCGGGTAGTAGCCCATCAACAGGCTGGCGAGCGTGCTCTTGCCGCTGCCCGTATGTCCCACCAGCGCCACGAAACCGCGCGACGGAACATCCAGCGTAATGTCCTGCAACACCAGCCGGTCATCGCGATAGGCAAACGAGACGTTATCAAAGGCAATGGCGCCGCTTTGCAGAGGTCGCTCGTCATGACCGTAGGCCTGGCGCGGTCTGTCCATCAGCTCAAACACGCGCTCGCCGGCGACGACCGCCTGCTGCAGCATCGATTGCTGGGTCGTGAGCTCGATCAGCGGCTCGTTAAGGCGCCCCAGATAGCTAATAAAAGCGTACAGCACGCCCACTTCAATCGTACCGCTTGAGCTCAGGCCAAAGAGCATCAGTAAACCGCAAAGCACCAGCGCAGAGAAAAGGCTGAGCAGCGGACGCAGCAGGAAGCCGTCGAGGCGCAGCGTCTGCATACGCGCCATATAGTGCGATCGGCTGGCTTCGCCCATCCGCTCGCCAAAGCGCGCCTGCTGGCGGAACTGCTGGATGACGCTCATGCCGTTAATCACTTCGTTGAAGCCATCGTTAATGTCGGCCAGATAGGCGCGCACCCGACGCACGATTGGCGTGCTGTAGCGCTGGTAGATGATCATCACGATCAGCACCGCCGGGAAGATGGTAATCGCCACCAGCGCCATGCGCCAGTCGAGGCTGAACATCGCCACCAGCATCGCGCCGATCAGCGCCGCACTGCGTAACACCGTCGCGACCACGGTGACGTACAGGTCGCGGATCACTTCGGTATCGTTGGTCACGCGCGAAATCACCTGCCCGACCGGCTGGATATCAAACTCGCTGAGCGGCTGGCGAAGCGCCGCGTCCATTACATCCGTGCGCAGCTGCTGAACCACACCCACGGCGGCACGGTTAAACAGCAGCGACTGCGCATAGTGCAGCCCTGCCGCCGCCAGCTGCAACCCAACGTAGGCCACGCCTAAGCCCGCCACCAGCCTCAGCGGCAGGTAGCTTTTGGCGACCATATTGTCGATGAAGTAGCTGATGAGCAGCGGTCCGCTTACCTCAGCAATCGCCGCTACCCAGAGTAAAAGCACGGCCACGGAGAGCGGTTTGCGCCACGGCGAGCCGTAGGCCAGCAGACGTTTGAGCGTCGGCCACATCGTTCCGAGCTTACGCATTGGTGGCCTCCTGATCCTGTTCCGGCGCATCGTCCAGCGCCGCCTCAAGCTGTTGATAGCGGTACATATCGCGATACCAGCCCGGCTGCTCGGCAAGCGTTTCATGCTGCCCGCGCTGGGCAATGTGTCCGTGCTGTAAGACCAGAATTTCGCTGGCCTCGGTGAGCGCTGACAAACGGTGGGCGCTGATAATCACCGTGCGTCCGTCGCCCCACTGGCGCAGGTTATGCAGAATCTGATGCTCGGTACGACCATCCACGGCGGAGAGCGCATCATCCAGAATGAGGATTTCAGCATTCAGCAGCAGCGCGCGGGCAATCGAGATTCGCTGTTTCTGCCCGCCGGACAGCATGACGCCACGTTCCCCGACTTCTGTTTCGTAGCCCTGCGGCAGACGCAAAATATCGTCATGTACGCTGGCTAAGCGCGCCACGTGTTCGATCTCTTCCTGCGTCGCCGACGGGTGACCAAGCGCAATGTTATTCGCCACGGTGTCCGAAAATAAAAACGGCGTCTGGCTGACTACCGCCAGACGGCCACGCCACTCGTCCAGCAGCAGGTTCGCCAGGGGGATATCATGGAAACGGATATCCCCCTCGGTGACGTCAAAGTGGCGCTGAAGCAGAGAGAGCACGGTACTTTTTCCGGACCCCGTCGGGCCGCAGATGCCCAGCATCTGGCCCGGCCGCAGCGTAAAGCTAACGTTCTCCAGCACCGGATGTTCCGTTTGCGGATAGACAAATTTGCGAACGTCGACGTTCATAACGCCGCGCCCTTCCGGCACCGCTTCGCTGCCGTCATTGACCACCGGCGCTTCGGCCAGCATGGCGCGGATGCGGCTGTAGGCGGCGCTGCCGCGCTCTACGATATTAAACATCCAGGCCAGCGCCAGCATCGGCCAGATCATCAGCCCCAGATACATCGCAAAGCTGGTCAATTGCCCCAGGGTCAATGTGCCCTGCACCACCATCCAGCTCCCGCCGCCAATCGCAAGCAGGTTTGCCATGCCGATTGCGACATAAATCGTTGGATCAAATCGCGCATCAATACGCGCGACGCGCATGTTTTTCGCCCCCGTATCTGCCGCATCGGCCGCAAACAGCGCGGACTGCCGATCTTCCAGGCCAAACGCTTTGATCATGCGGATGCTGGTCATGCTCTCCTGGGTGCGATCGTTCAAAGAAGAAAACGCCGCCTGCGCCAGCTTGAAGCGCTCGTGCAGCTGTTCGCCGTAGCGATTGATCGCCAGCGCCATGATCGGCATCGGCAGCAGGGCGAGCAGGGTTAATTGCCAGCTGATCTGCGTGGACATGACGATCAGCACCGCACAGCCCATCACCAGCGAGTCCACCAGCGTCAGCACCCCTTCCCCGGCGGCAAAGACCACGCGATCGACGTCGTTCGTCGCGCGGGCAATGAGATCCCCGGTGCGATGACGCAGATAAAATTCGGGATGCTGTCGGCTCAGCTGGCGGTAAAAATCTTCACGCAGCTCAACGGCCAGCTGATAGGACGCACCAAACAGCAGCACGCGCCAGACGTAGCGCAGGAGATAAACAATGACCGCCGTCAGCACCAGCGTGCCGACCCACATCAACACCCGTGCGGTGGTGTAATGCTGTTCAGTGACGCCATCCACGACGTAGCCCACCACCTTCGGCGGGATCAGCTGCAAAATGGCAATGATAATAAGCAGGGCGACTGCACCGAGGTAGCGTTGCCACTCCCGACGAAAGTACCAGCTTAATTGGGCAAATAATCGCACGCGGTTTGTTCCTGAAGGTATTTTACGAAGTTATTCAATAGGTAAGGCTGTGGTGTACTTAATCTGTTCCATGGCGAAGCTTGAGGTGACGTCCGACAAGCCCGGGACGCTGTTCACCAGCCGCTTGTAGAAATCATCATAGCGCTTCATGTCAGCCACCTGGACGCGCATCAGGTAGTCGTACTCGCCGGCCATACGCCAGAAGCCGAGCACCTCGGGCATCTCAGACACCTGAGTGACGAAGCGGCAATACCACTCGCTGCTGTGGTGTTGGGTTTTTATCAGCACAAATGCCGTCAGCCCAAGCCCCAGTTTTTCGGGATCGAGTAATGCGACGCGCCCCAGAAGAATGCCGTCATCTTCCAGCTTTTTTAGGCGCTTCCAGCACGGTGTGGTGGTCAGATTAACGGCATCTGCCAGCGCCTGCAAAGAGAGGGTACAGTCACTTTGCAGCAATGAAAGGAGCTTGCGGTCAATTTTATCTAGCATACCCACCTCATAGAGAAAATTTTTCTCCCTTCATTCTATTTTAAAGGCCAGATAGCAACAATTTTTTCTGTGCTTTTCGCTATGCTGGGCACAAAATGACAAACGGATAACTACGATGAATAGCACCTGGGTTAAACATGCCATCAGCGAAATCAATGCCGACTACCAGCGCTCGGCGGATACCCACCTGATTCGCCTCCCCCTGCCGGGATTTGACGGTATTCAGCTCTACCTGAAGGATGAAAGCACCCATCCTACCGGTAGCCTGAAGCATCGCCTGGCGCGCTCTCTGTTTTTATACGGTTTGTGCAACGGCTGGATCAAAGAAGGCACGACCATTATTGAATCCTCATCCGGTTCAACGGCGGTGTCTGAAGCCTATTTCGCTCGTCTGCTGGGCCTGCCGTTTATCGCCGTGATGCCCTCCTGCACCGCAAAACGAAAAATCGAGCAGATCGAATTTTATGGCGGACGCTGTCATTTTGTGGAAAGCGCCTGCGAAATCTATGCCGCCTCTGAAATGCTCGCCCGCGAGCTAAACGGCCACTATATGGACCAGTTCACCTTTGCCGAGCGCGCAACGGACTGGCGCGGCAATAACAACATTGCCGACAGTATTTTCCGCCAGATGACCCACGAGCCGCATCCGGTTCCGTCGTACATTGTGATGAGCGCCGGTACGGGCGGCACGTCAGCCACTATCGGACGATACATTCGCTGTCAGGGCTACGATACCCAGCTGATGGTAGTTGACCCCCAGAACTCCGTGTTCCTCGACTACTGGCAAAGCCGCGATGCCGGCCTGCGCAGTCCGGTGGGCAGTAAAATTGAAGGAATTGGCCGCCCGCGCGTGGAACCGTCGTTCATTCCTGACGTTGTCGACGAAATGCTCCGCGTGCCGGACGCCGCCAGCGTCGCCACCGCGCACTGGCTGGAAACGCAGCTTGGCCGCAAGGTGGGCGCATCAACGGGCACCAACATGTGGGGCGCACTGCAGCTTGCGGCACGCATGCGCGAGGAAGGGCGTACCGGCTCAATCGTCACGCTGCTGTGCGACAGCGGCGAGCGCTACCTTGAGACCTACTACAATGCGGAGTGGGTACAGGCCAACATCGGCGACATCACCCCGTGGAAAGCGCAAATTGCGCAGCTGCTGAAATAAAAAAAAAGCCAGACCGAAGTCTGGCTTGCTGGAAGGGTCTCACAATTCGGGGGAATATGGGAGGTTGTTGTTGTCCAGCCAATGCGTCAAAAAATGGGACACCGCTTCGTTGCCGCAGTGTCCGATAACCGGCAGATGAGGAAGCTCTGCGATCAGCTGCGGCATCGCATTCCCCATAATCAGGCCGCGCCCAACGCTGCCCAGCATTTCGCGGTCATTCATGGCGTCGCCAAACGCCATACACTCCTGCAGCGTTAAGCCCAGGTGGTCGCTGAGCACCGCCAGGGCTGAACCTTTGTTACAGCCCACCGGCAGGACTTCAAGACAATCAACCGCCGAGAAGGTCAGGTGCGCCCGGTCGCCCAGCGCCTCATTTAACTGAATGCGTAAGCGGCAAAGATCGTCGTGATCGCCACAGAAGCAAATCTTGGTCACCGCGTGGGCGGGGATCCGGCGCAGATCCATAAGCTGGTATTTGAAGCCGCTATAAACATGCGCGTGCAACAATTCGGGGATTTCGCTTCCGGTAAACCAGCCTTGATCGTTGAATACGTGGATACTGGCCTGCGTGTCCCACGTGCTGTGCAGAACAATATCCGCCACTTCCGGGTTGAGATCCTGGCGGTGCAGCACCTCTCCTTCAATGGTGTGAATGCGCGTTCCGTTACCCGTGATTAAAAACGCATCCAGGGAAAACGTGCCCAGCAGATGACGCATCTCCAGCACGTGGCGGCCAGTGGCAAACGTCAGGGTGACATCACGCTCGCGCAGACGCTTCAGGGTACTCAGCGTTTTCTCCCCCAGACGGTGATCCGGCATTAACAACGTACCGTCCATATCAAATGCAGCGAGGCGGGCCATGATTACTCCTGAAATGTGATGCGATTAACTTGTGCATCAGTATCGTGTGATATATACGGAAGTAATAGTGAATAGATGAAAATTATTGTTCCGGGTTTCTTATGCGCCAGCTTAACCGTCTTAACCAGTATCAACGCCTGTGGCAACCTTCCGCTGGCGCTCCACAGCAGGTCACCATAAGTGAGCTTGCCAGCCGCTGTTTTTGTAGCGAGCGACATGTCCGCACCCTGCTGCGTCAGGCTCAGGAGGCGGGCTGGCTCAGCTGGCACGCGCGGTCTGGTCGCGGCAAGCGCGGTGAGCTGACGTTCCATGCCAGCCCGGAGTCACTGCGCAATGCGATGATGGAAGAGGCGCTGAAGAGCGGGCAGCAGCATAACGCGCTGGAGCTGGCCCAGCTTGCTCCTGAAGCGCTGAGATCGTTGTTGCATCCATTTTTAGGCGGGCAGTGGCAAAACGACACGCCGACGCTGCGCATCCCCTACTATCGCTCGCTGGAGCCGCTTCAGCCGGGCTTTTTGCCTGGCCGGGCGGAGCAGCATCTGGCGGGACAGGTATTTTCTGGCTTGACGCGTTTTAACGGTAACAGCAGTGAACCCACGGGCGATCTCGCGCATCACTGGGAGGTCTCTGCTGACGGGCTGCGCTGGCATTTCTACATTCGCTCCACCCTGCACTGGCATAACGGCGATAAAATAGAAACGGCGCAGCTCCAGCGAAGCCTGACGGCACTGTTGACGCTTCCCGCCCTGCGCACCCTGTTCAGGAGCGTTTTACGTATCGAAACAACGCATCCACAGTGTCTGACATTTGTGCTGCATCAACCGGACTATTGGCTGGCGCACAGGCTGGCAACCTACTGCAGCCGTCTGGCGCATCCCGACTACCCTGAACTTGGCTGCGGCCCCTTCCGGCTGGCCGCCTTTGAGCCCGACCTGGTTCGTCTGGAAAGCCATGAGCAATACCACCTGAGCCATCCTCTGCTCAAAGCCATCGAATACTGGATCACTCCCCAGCTGTTTGATTACAGGCTGGGCACCAGCTGTCGTCACCCGGTGCAAATCGCGATTGGCGAGGCCGATGAGCTTGAAACCCTGAGGCTGGTCAGCAGCAGCACCAGCCTGGGCTTCTGTTACCTCACGCTGAAACAGAGCGCGCGTGTGAGTGAGATCCAGGCGAAGCGGCTTATCAATATCATCCATCTCTCCAGGCTTCTGCACACGCTTCCGCTCAACGAAGGACTCATTACGCCCACCGGGGAACTGCTTCCCGGCTGGACAATCCCCGAATGGCCTGACTTAACGGAAGTTGCCCTGCCTGAGGCGCTGACGCTGGTTTACCATCTTCCCGTTGAGCTTCACACCATGGCCAGCCAGTTAAAGGCGTACCTGGCGCGACAGGGTTGTGACCTGACCGTCATCTTCCACGACGCCAAGACGTGGGACGGATGCCAGCAGCTTGCCGATGCAGACATCATGATGGGGGACAGGCTGATAGGCGAAGCGCCAGCGTATACGCTTGAGCAGTGGCTGCGCTGCGATGCCCTGTGGCCGCACGTGTTAAGCGCACCGGCCTACGCCCATCTGCAAGCCACGCTGGATGCGGTGCAGTCTCAGGCCGAAGCTCGGGACCGACACGCCGGTCTGCAAGCCATTTTCAACCGCCTGATGGAGAATGCGGTGCTGACGCCGCTTTTTAACTATCAATATCAAATCAGCGCCCCGCCGGGAGTCAACGGCATACGCCTCAACACCCGCGGCTGGTTTGATTTTACCGAAGCCTGGCTTCCCGCCCCCAAATCGTGAAGAAGCTGGTCGCCGCCGTAGCCAGACGGTAACATAACGTTTTTACCGTAACAGTCGAGATGATTTATGAAACGTGCCGTCGTCGTGTTCAGCGGAGGACAAGACTCTACAACCTGCCTGGTTCAGGCCCTTCATCAGTATGATGAAGTTCACTGTGTGACTTTCGATTATGGCCAGCGTCACCGCGCTGAAATCGACGTTGCCCGTGAACTGGCCCTTAAACTGGGGGCACGCGCGCACAAGGTGCTGGACGTTACGCTGTTAAATGAACTGGCCGTCAGCAGCCTCACCCGGGACAGTATTCCTGTACCGGACTACGAACCCGATGCCAGCGGCATTCCGAACACGTTTGTGCCGGGGCGTAATATTCTGTTCCTGACCCTGACGGCGATTTATGCCTATCAGGTAAAAGCCGAAGCGGTAATTACGGGCGTATGCGAGACCGACTTCTCAGGATACCCGGACTGCCGCGATGAGTTTGTCAAAGCGCTCAACCACGCCGTCAATCTGGGGATGGCGAAAGAGACGCGCTTTGAAACCCCGCTCATGTGGCTGGATAAAGCCGAAACCTGGGCGCTGGCCGACTACTGGGGCAAGCTGGATTTGGTTCGCAGCGAAACCCTCACCTGCTATAACGGTATCAAAGGCGACGGTTGCGGCCAGTGCGCCGCCTGTAATCTGCGCGCTAACGGGCTTAACCACTATCTTGCCGATAAAGCCGGCGTGATGGCCGCGATGCAGAAAAAGACCGGGCTTAAATAGGGCTACTTAACCGTGCTGTCGAACAGTTTCACACCGGCAGCACGGGTGACTTTCATCAGCGTTGTCAGCGTTGGGTTGCCGTTGTCTGATAAGGTTCGGTATAGCTGCTGACGAGAGAGGCCTGATTTAGCAGAAATTTCTCCGATGCCACCGCGTGCTTCGATAACCTGGCGGAGTGCAATGAGATAGGCAGGGATCCCCTGGTCTTCATAGATTTCTTCCAGGGCTGTTTGCAAATAACGCTGAGCGTAGGAAGGATTCTCTCGTAGCATTTTCACAACAGCATCATGATGGCTAACAGAACTCGAATATTTTCGTTCAGTGGCGCTCATTCGATTGTCCTTTAATTTGATGATCTTTCCAGTAATCTATTGCCAGTTTGATATCCGCTTTTTGGCTCTTTTTGTCACCACCGATAAGTAACAATAAAACCTGCCGATTCTTTACTGCAAAATAGATTCTGTAGCCGGGGCCACTGTCGACTCGCATCTCCCAAACACCTTCCCTGAGGTATCTGTAATCGCCAAAATTACGTTTTATTGCGCGGTTGATCCGCATAAGGATCCGGAAAACCGTATCCGGATCCCTTCGATTCATTCTGGCTACCCACTCCTCAAACGGCACTTTCCCGTCACGGGTCCGGTAACGTTCAACAACGTAGTCCCTGTCCATTATTCTATCCCTGAAAAATCCTTTTGTCTTTTATAAAAGACAAAATCCTACGCGATCATCAACTCCAGCTTTTCCCGCAGCTCCCCTTCCAGCGGCAGCGCTTTCTGAGTTTTCAGATCGATACAGACAAAGGTGATCAGTGCATCAGCCACCACCTGCCCTTCTGGATCGAGCGTCACCACCTGGCTTAACACGCCGCTCTTGCCGTTTAGCTGTTGTACCTGGCTGGTCACGGTGAGCACATCGCCCAGCACGGCCGGACGGCGATAGTTGATGTTGATATTGACGACCACGAACGCGATGTTGTGCGCGGTCAGCCACTGAAAGCTTTCGCTGTTTTCCAGCCCGTCCCAGCGCGCTTCTTCAAGAAACTCGAGATAGCGAGCGTTATTGACGTGCTGATAAACATCAAGATGGAAACCGCGTACTTTGATTTTTGTCTGCATAGCGCAATAGCCTTTCATTGTTATAGGATCAGAGGTCATAACTGGTATGACCTCTTTATCCTGGCAAACTTTTGCCGCAGTGCAAGAAATTGCGTTATTACAGTGTCAGGTGTGAGAGGTTGCGCTCAACCAACGCGCTGCCCATGCCCGGAACCTGTTTGAGATCGTCGACCGTTTTGAATGGGCCGTACTCTTCACGATAGCTGACGATAGCCTGCGCTTTTTTCAGGCCCACGCCATTCATTGCGCGGGCGAGATCCTCTGCCGAGGCCGAGTTAATGCTGACCCGCGTACCGTCATCATCCGCATTTTTACCGGCGTCAGCCGCTTTGATCTGCCCTTGTACCGGCGCGGCCGCGTCAGACTTGCTCTGCGTAGCCTGTGGTTTGGCGGCGGGCGTCGCCGCCTGCGCGCCCGCGCTCATCCCGGTGGTGGCAATAGCCAGCGTAATTAACAGGGCTTTGATTCCACATTTCATGCTGTTATCTCCTTGTTTGTTGACAGCCACGCAACGATAGCCGCCTGTGAAAACAGGCACAAACAGCAGATTGCAGAAATGGAAAAGGCCGCGAAAGCGGCCTTTAGTTTTTGCAGAGCGTTACGAAAATCTGCGAGCAGACACGTAATTACTGCTGCTGAGTCATGACATCGCCCAGCTTGATTTTGGCGTCTTTACGCAGGTTGCTCATCATGGCTTCGAAAGCAATCTGAGCATTGTTCTGAGTAATGCCCTGAATCATCGCCTTCTTCTGCGCTTCTGGCAGAGTGCCGGCTTTCACGTCGTCCAGCGCCAGCAGAACAACGTTACCCTGCATATCGGTGGTGGTACCGAAGCTTGGCTTGTCTTTTGCCGGCAGCGTCAGGCTAAACGCGGCCTGACTGATTGGGTCCTGACCGGTACGGCTCAGCGTTTTCGCCTCACCGAAGCTCAGACCTGCCGCTTTAAGCGCGTCCTGTTTACCCGCTTTCAGATCGGCCAGAATCTTCTCAGCGTCCAGTTTAGCCTGCTGTTCTGCTTTGTTGTGCTTAACCTGAGCGACGACCTGATCCTTCACTTCCGCCAGCGGTTTGACCGCTTCTGGCTTGTGCTCGCTGACGCGCAGAACAAAGGCGCGATCGCCGTCAACGGTAATGATGTCAGAGTTGCTGCCCGGCGTGCCGTTCTCGCCCACCAGACCACCGTTAAAGATGGCATCAGAAACCGGTTTGAAGTTCAGCTCTTCCGGCAGGTTGTCGCGACCAAACCAGCCGGTCTCAACCGCTTTTACACCCGCCGCCTGCTCTGCACCTGCCAGAGATTCGTTGTCGTTGCTGGCAGCATCGCTCACCTTCTGCTGCAGCGCGTAGTAGGCATCCAGGGCTTTTTCCTGTTTCACTTTCGCGGCAATATCATCACGAACTTCAGCCAGCGGCTTGGTTTTCGCCGGGGTGATGTCGTCCAGACGCACGACCAGGAAACCAACGGATGATTTAATCACACCAGACAGCTGGCCTTTCTCTTTCAGGCCGGCATTTTTCAGCTCGTCGGGCGTGGTTGCGTCTTCCAGCCAGCCCATATCACCGCCGTTTTTCGCAGAGATAATGTCGGTGGATTTCGCTTTCGCAAGGGTGGCGAAATCAGCGCCTTTGTTCAGCTCATCCAGTACCGCCTTAGCATCTGCTTCAGTTTTGGTCTGAATCACGCTGTAGCGGTTACGCTGCGGCTGAGTGAATTGATCCTGATGCTGGTCGTAGTAAGACTGGATCTCGGCATCAGACGCGCTTTCCTGCAGCGCAGCTGCATCCAGCTTGATGTAGCTGACGCGGAACTGCTCCGGAGAAACAAAGGCGTTTTTATTCTGCTCGTAGTAAGCATTAACGTCTGCGTCGCTCACCTGCTGTTTCGCCGCCAGGGCGTTCACATCAATGGTCGCTTCACGGACCACGCGCTGCTGGGCCACCAGCGCGGCCAGTTCGTCGGTTTCACCTTTAAGCATGAAATCGGTACCCACGACAGCGTTAATGAGCTGCTGGGTTGTCAGCTGGTTACGCAGCGCCTGCGCGTACTGATCCGCCGTCATGCCCATCTGGTTAACGATACTGTTGTAACGCGCGTTGTCGAATTTACCGTTAGACTGGAATGCCTGAGTGGCGAAGATCGCTTTTTTGACCTGTTCGTCGCTGATGCCAAGGCCCAGCTTTTTGGCATACTGATCCAGCAGCGCTTCGTCGATAAGACGGTTCAGTGTCTGTTGGCGCAGGGTTTTCATGTACCCTTCATTCGCCGCCAGTTCAGAGAATTGGTCGCCCAGCTGTTGCTGCATACGGTTACGCTCACCGGCAAAAGCATTCTCGAACTGACCACGGCTGATTTCCTGGCCATTCACTTTTGCGGCATAGTTCGCGCCACCGCCAATAAGGTAACTGCTCACGCCGGTCAATATGAACGACACGATAATGATACCGAAAATAATCTTGAGCACGAGACTGTTAGCAGCCGTGCGTAAGCTGTCCATCATGGTGTAACAACACTCCGCTGTAGGTGACTGGTTACCTGACGCTGACGGAAAATCCTGCCCGTCGCGCGTGAAGGCGTATTGTGACAAGAAAACGGGGCGATTGTCAGCCCACAACTCGCATAAACTCGCACAAATCAGGTCTGGACAAACAAAAAAGGCACATCAAACGATGCGCCCTTGTACTATCCGGCTTCCCTGAAACGGGAAAGCAATCAGTTTACTGCGTCTTTCAGCGCTTTACCTGCACGGAAACCCGGCACTTTAGCAGCAGCAATGGTGATCTCTTTACCGGTCTGAGGGTTGCGGCCAGTACGGGCAGCACGCTCTTTAACAGCAAAAGTACCGAAGCCTACCAGTGCAACGTCGTCCCCAGCCTGCAGAGATTCAGTAACAGAAGCAATTAATGCATCTAACGCACGTCCAGCTGCAGCTTTAGAAATATCAGCACCAGCAGCAATTTTGTCAATCAGTTGAGATTTATTCACTGTTCTCTTCCTCTCTTTATAATTTATATCGCGCCTGAGTCCTTCACAACGCGACCGCGCAGCAGTTATATCAGGCCTGCCATGACCTTACAACACCCGTTGTTGATGGCTGACCTAATCAGCAATCTAAATTAGCTATACAAAAAAAGGCTGGCAAGTGCGAAATGACTTACCAGCCTTGTTTTTATTGACGCTCTTTGCGCGAGGTCACTATTTTGCAGTTACAACCTGCATTCCGGAGGGTTCATTCTGCAGTGCGAGACTGAGAACTTCCTCAATTCGCTTAACAGGATGGATCTGCAGATCGGCAATCACGTTGTCCGGAATCTCTTCCAGATCGCGTTTATTTTCGTAAGGGATCAATACGGTTTTGATCCCACCGCGGTGTGCCGCCAGCAGTTTTTCTTTTAATCCGCCGATTGGCAGGACCTGACCGCGCAGCGTAATTTCACCAGTCATTGCCACATCGGCACGTACCGGGTTGCCCGTCAGACAGGAAACCAGAGCGGTACACATGGCAATACCCGCGCTTGGGCCATCTTTCGGCGTCGCCCCTTCAGGAACGTGAACGTGAATGTCGCGTTTTTCGTAGAAATCCGGGTTGATACCCAGTTTTTCCGCGCGCGCGCGCACCACGGTCAGCGCTGCCTGGATGGACTCCTGCATCACTTCACCCAGCGAGCCGGTGTAGGTCAGCTTGCCTTTGCCCGGCACACAGGCGGTTTCGATGGTCAGCAGATCGCCGCCCACTTCCGTCCATGCCAGACCGGTCACCTGACCCACGCGGTTTTCGTTATCCGCGCGGCCGTAGTCGAAGCGCTGAACGCCCAGGTAGGCATGCAGATTGTCACCGTTAATCACGATGTGCTTCAGACTCTTATCCAGCAGCAGCTGTTTTACCGCCTTACGGCACAGCTTAGATATTTCGCGCTCAAGGCTACGCACGCCCGCTTCACGGGTGTAGTAACGAATGATGCCGATAATCGCGCTGTCCTCGACGGTCAGCTCGTTGGCTTTCAGCGCGTTACGCTCAATCTGCTTCGGCAGCAGGTGCTGTTTAGCAATGTTCAGCTTTTCGTCTTCGGTATAACCGGAGAGGCGGATCACTTCCATACGGTCCAGCAGCGGTGCCGGTATGTTCATGGAGTTGGATGTCGCCACGAACATTACATCGCTGAGGTCGTAGTCCACTTCCAGGTAGTGATCGCTGAACGCCACGTTCTGTTCTGGATCAAGCACTTCCAGCAGAGCAGACGCCGGGTCGCCGCGCATGTCCGACGACATTTTGTCGATCTCATCAAGCAGGAACAGCGGGTTTTTAACGCCCACTTTCGCCATTTTCTGGATCAGTTTACCCGGCATAGAACCGATGTAGGTACGGCGGTGACCGCGGATTTCCGCTTCATCACGCACGCCGCCCAGCGCCATACGGATGTACTTACGTCCGGTCGCTTTGGCGATGGACTGGCCCAGAGAGGTTTTACCCACCCCCGGCGGTCCTACCAGGCACAGAATTGGGCCTTTAATTTTGTTTACTCGGCTTTGTACCGCGAGGTACTCAAGGATGCGGTCTTTCACGCGTTCCAGGCCGTAGTGGTCAGTATCGAGGATCTCCTGGGCCTGACGCAGGTCTTTCTTGACCTTACTGCGGGCGTTCCACGGAACCTGCACCATCCACTCAATGTAGCCGCGCACGACGGTTGCTTCAGCCGACATCGGAGACATCATTTTCAGCTTCTGCAGTTCTGCTTCGGCTTTCTCTTTCGCCTCTTTCGGCATCTTCGCCGCGTCGATTTTACGCTTCAGCGCTTCGTTTTCGTCCGGTGCGTCGTCCATCTCGCCCAGCTCTTTCTGAATGGCCTTCATTTGCTCATTCAGATAGTACTCACGCTGAGATTTTTCCATCTGCTTTTTCACGCGGTTACGAATGCGCTTCTCAACCTGCAGCAGATCGATTTCAGACTCCATCATCGCCATCAGATATTCCAGACGTTCGTTAACGTCGGACATCTCCAGCACGGACTGTTTGTCAGCCAGCTTCAGCGGCATGTGTGCAGCGATGGTGTCCGCCAGACGCGCAGGATCGTCGATGCTGTTCAGTGACGTCAGCACTTCTGGTGGGATTTTCTTGTTCAGCTTGATATAGCCTTCGAACTGGCTAATCGCGGTACGTACCAGCACTTCCTGCTCGCGCTCATCAAGTTCAGGCGAATCAAGGTACTCTGCCTTGGCAGAGAAGTGTTCGCCATCATCTGACAGCGTGGTAATACGCGCACGCTGTAAGCCTTCGACCAGCACCTTCACGGTGCCGTCCGGCAGCTTCAGCATTTGTAAAATAGAGGCCACGGTCCCGACGGTGAAAAGATCGTTTACACCCGGCTCATCCGTTGATGCTTCTTTCTGGGCCACCAGCATGATTTTTTTATCATGATCCATGGCGGCTTCGAGGCAACGGATAGATTTTTCCCGCCCTACAAATAAGGGTATGACCATGTGCGGATAAACCACCACATCGCGCAACGGCAATACGGGGATTTCAATGCGTTCAGAACGCTCAGGATTCATAGAGCTCTCTCTTAGTTTAGTGTCCGCCAGGTAAGCTGGTCATGTCACAGTGCTTCACATAACCATTAACATGTATCCAGTATATGGGGATGTTTCCCACACATTCAACGCTATGAATACGGAAAAAGTAAAGGGGAGATAAAATCCCCCCTTTTTGATTAACTGCTTGTATGATTTGGTGAATTATTCGCCAGATGCCTGCTGGGCTTCCGGTTTACCGTAAATCAGCAGCGGCTTGGATTGGCCGCCGATCACGGACTCGTCGATAACCACTTTTTCGACGTCTTCCATCGACGGCAGATCGTACATGGTGTCGAGCAATGCCGCTTCAACGATAGAGCGCAAACCACGCGCACCGGTTTTACGGGCCATCGCTTTCTTGGCAATCGCATCCAGCGCTTCGTCACGGAATTCCAGTTCAACGCCTTCCAGATTGAACAGCGCCTGATACTGCTTGGTCAGCGCATTTTTCGGCTCTTTCAGGATCTGAATCAGCGCGTCTTCGCTCAACTCATTCAGCGTTGCCACAACCGGCAGACGGCCAATGAATTCAGGGATCAGACCAAATTTGATCAGATCTTCAGGCTCAACCTGCGAAAGCAGTTCACCTTCGTTGGCTTTCTCGGACTTCGCCTTCACCGTTGCGCCAAAACCGATGCCGGAGCCGGTTTCAACACGGTGGGAAATGACTTTATCCAGACCAGCAAACGCGCCGCCGCAAATGAACAGGATCTTGGAGGTATCGACCTGCAGGAACTCCTGCTGCGGATGTTTGCGTCCACCCTGCGGCGGAACGGCCGCAACCGTACCTTCGATCAGCTTCAGCAGGGCCTGCTGCACGCCTTCACCCGACACGTCACGGGTGATGGACGGGTTGTCTGATTTACGGGAGATCTTGTCGATCTCATCAATATAAACAATCCCGCGCTGTGCTTTCTGAACGTCGTAATCGCACTTCTGCAGCAGCTTCTGAATGATGTTCTCAACGTCTTCACCCACATAACCGGCTTCGGTCAGGGTGGTGGCATCCGCCATGGTAAACGGAACATCCAGCAGGCGCGCCAGGGTTTCCGCCAGCAGCGTTTTACCGGAGCCGGTTGGCCCGATCAGCAGAATGTTACTTTTGCCCAGTTCTACGCCATTGCTGGTGTCGCCGTTACGCAGACGTTTGTAGTGGTTATATACCGCCACCGCCAGCACTTTCTTGGCCTGCTCCTGACCGATGACATAGTCGTCAAGGTGATGACGAATCTCATGCGGCGTTGGCAATGCGCTACGCTCACGGTGCGGCGCAACTTCTTTAATCTCTTCGCGAATGATGTCGTTACATAAATCGACGCATTCGTCGCAGATATACACGGACGGCCCGGCAATCAGTTTACGCACTTCATGCTGGCTTTTGCCGCAAAAAGAGCAGTACAGCAGTTTGCCCGAACCATCTTTGCGTTTATCTGTCATGAGTCCAAACCTCTTTTTAAGTTCTTTGTGCCGCACATGACGACGCAAATGCCATTCTAAGACGCGTGTGCTTTAAGCAGCGTGCCGCCCTACCTTAGTATAGCGGCACACTCGCGTCGCGGGCATCAATTACGATGGGTCAATACGGAGTCGACTAAGCCGTACTCAACTGCCTCTGGAGCAGAGAGGAAGCGATCGCGCTCGGTATCGCGCTCGATCTGCTCGAGAGGTTGACCCGTATGCTGCGCCATAAGTTCATTCATGCGCGCTTTTACTTTCAGAATTTCGCGGGCGTGGATTTCGATATCCGTCGCCTGCCCTTGGTAACCCCCCAGCGGCTGGTGAATCATCACGCGGGAGTTAGGCAGGCAGAAACGCTTACCTTTCGCCCCTGCGGTTAACAGGAAGGCCCCCATGGATGCAGCCTGCCCCATACAGATAGTGCTGACATCTGGCTTGATGAACTGCATGGTGTCATAAATGGACATGCCCGCCGTAATCACACCGCCAGGCGAGTTGATGTACAGGTAAATGTCTTTTTCCGGGTTTTCCGCTTCCAGGAACAGCATCTGCGCTACGATCAGGTTAGCCATATGGTCTTCTACCTGGCCGGTCAGAAAGATAACGCGTTCCTTGAGCAGACGGGAATAGATATCGAAAGAACGCTCACCGCGTGAGGTCTGTTCAATAACCATTGGCACCAGCGCCATATGGGGTGCAAAGTTATCTCGTTCGCCACTGTATGACATTTCCGTCTCCTGGTTCAAAATTGAAAACACCTGCTGTACTGATTGTAACCTTATGGACGGATTATCAGCCAGTCTCAATCATCGTGATTACATACTTATGGGGTTCGCCACGCCCTATTTCAAGCATAACAACCTTTTGTTGTAACGCTAACACTGAAAGGGCGTTTTAGCACCCTTCCAGAACCCATGCCGCGATAAAAAAAACCCGTCGCCGGAAGGCAACGGGTTTTTTGTTCAAACTTTAAACCGTTAGAGCGAAATTACGCCTGCTGGTTCATCAGTTCGTTGAAAGAGGTCGCTTTTTCGGTCACTTTCGCTTTCGCCAGTACCGCTTCAACAGCCTGCTCTTCCAGTGCGACGTTGCGCATGTTGTCCATCAGCTCTTTGTTCTTACCGTAGAACTCGATCACCTCTGATGGATCTTCGTATGCAGACGCCATCTCTTCGATCAGGCCCTTCACACGCTCTTCGTCAGCTTTCAGCTCGTGGGTACGAATCACTTCGCCCAGCAGCAGGCCAACAACAACGCGGCGCTTCGCTTGCTCTTCGAACAGCTCGCGCGGCAGTTCCATCGCTTGCTGCTGGTTGCCACCGAAGCGCTGTGCAGCCTGACGGCGCAGTACGTCGATTTCGCTGTCGATCAGGGCAGCAGGAACGTCGATTTCGTTCGCTTTTACCAGACCTTCAATCGCCTGAGATTTCACGCGGTTACGCACAGCACCGTTCAGCTCGCGCTCCATGTTCTTACGCACTTCGGTACGCAGGCCAGCAACAGAACCATCTTCCACGCCGAAACGCTTGATGAACTCTTCAGTCAGTTCTGGCAGTTCGCGCTCTTCAACTTTCTTCAGGTTGATGACGAACTTCGCTGCTTTACCTTTCAGGTTTTCAGCGTGGTACTCTTCAGGGAAGGTCACGTCGATGGTGAACTCTTCGCCCGCTTTGTGGCCTTTGATGCCGTCTTCGAAGCCTGGGATCATACGACCCTGGCCCATTGCCAGTACGAAGTCAGACGCTTTGCCGCCTTCGAACTCTTCGCCGTCTACAGAACCGGTGAAGTCGATGGTTACGCGGTCTTCCGCGTCAACAGCGCCTTCTTTCTCTTTCCAGTTCGCCTGCTGCTTACGCAGGGTGTCCAGCATGCCGTCAACGTCTTCGTCAGTCACGGAAACGATCGGTTTTTCAACTTCGATAGATTCCAGGCCTTTCAGCTCAACTTCCGGGTACACTTCGAACTCTACGGAGTAGGTGAAGTCTTCGCCCAGTTTGTATTCGCCTGGCACGTAGTTTGGTGCGCCGGCTGGATTGATTTTTTCTTTGATGATCGCGTCGATAAAGTTGCGGCTCATCAGTTCACCCAGCACATCCTGACGCACGGAAGCGCCATAACGCTGAGCAACAACATTCATTGGTACTTTGCCCTTACGGAAGCCGTCAATACGTACTTTTTTTGCTACGTTGACCAGCTCGCTTTTCACAGCAGTTTCGATGCTGTCAGCAGCGATAGTAATCGTTACACGGCGGCCAAGGCCTTGAGTGGTTTCAACTGAAACTTGCATCTTGTTACCTCAAAAAAATCACAGTGCTCGGTCAACTCTGAATCTGTCTGTTATACCGGGATGCTCTCTTAGTGCAGATTCACATTCCCTGTCGCCAGAATCATCCCGAAGACATTCAATAAGACGCGGCATTATAGCGGCATCACTTAGGTGAGTCGAGAACGGTTGGAGCATGTTGCTGCGGCTTTTTTCACACTTTAAGGCTATTTTTAGCCTTAAAATCGCACCATCCGCTCAAAACTCAGACAAAACAAAACGGCCCGAAGGCCGTTTTGAGGAAATCTGTAAGCAACATACTGGAAAAGCTCCAGCCGTTGCAAATCCGATTTATCAGGCGATGGTGCCTGCACCGCGACACGGCGGCGACGCAAAAACCGTATCCTGCAAGCCTTCCCATTCCTTAATGGTGTAGGTATGCAGTGCCAGCGCATGCACGGTCGTGGAGAGTTCTTCCGTCAAGGTGCTGTAGATCAGGCGATGTCGGTTCAGGAAACGTTCTCCCGTGAAGCGATCGCTAACCAGAACCACTTTAAAGTGGCTTTCAGAACCTGCCGGCACGTTATGACGATAGCTTTCGTCGACGACTTCGAGGAACACAGGGTTGAACGCTGCCCTTAATTTTTCTTCTATCTGTTCACGTATCATCATGAAATTACTCCTCCGACAACGCTAAGATGTCACCCATCCCTTTAAATGTTAGCCGCTTTTACCGTTTCCATTACACCTTGACAACAAATATTTAGCTTTCGTCTGATTTTCTCATTCAAATGCATGAAGTTCACTGTGAGACTCATACCTGTCGTCTCTGGCGGGAGGAGAAAAAGGATGAGCTGGTCAGTTTTCAGACAAGACGATGAATTTACATGCGTTGACCACTTCCCCTGGCCGTAGTCGATGATATGATGGCGGCAATTTTTCTCTCTTTAATGCTTACGATTCGTTGAGAACCTGAAAATGTTTAAAAAACTCTTCTTTCCGTTGGTAGCCCTTTTTATGCTGGCAGGCTGTGCGACTCCGCCTACCACTATTGATGTCTCACCAAAAATCACCCTGCCTCAGCAGGACCCAAGCCTGATGGGCGTCACCGTGAGCATTAACGGTGCCGATCAGCGTCAGGACCAGGCGCTGGCAAAAGTGACCCGCGACAACCAGCAGGTGACGCTGACCGCGTCCCGCGACCTGCGCTTCCTGCTGCAGGAAGTGCTTGAGAAGCAAATGACCGCTCGCGGCTACATGATTGGCCCAAGCGGCGCGGTTGATCTGCAGATTATCGTCAACAACCTGTACGCAGACGTCTCTCAGGGCAACGTGCGCTACAACATTGCGACCAAAGCGGATATCGCCATCATTGCCACCGCGAAGAACGGCAACAAGATGACCAAAAACTACCGCGCCAGCTACTCTGTTGAAGGCGCGTTCCAGGCCTCTAACAAGAATATTGCTAACGCCGTTAACAGCGTGCTGACGGACACCATCGCCGATATGGCGCAGGACACCAGCATTCACGACTTTATCAAGCAGAACGCACGTTAATCCTGCTCACTGACCCGGTGCTTCACCGGGTCAGTTCATAAGAACATGTCCAGTCACTACTTACGCATTTTCCAGCAACCGAAATCAGCAATTCTGCTGATCCTCGGCTTTGCCTCCGGTTTACCCCTCGCGCTCACCTCCGGCACGCTTCAGGCGTGGATGACGGTTGAGAACATCGATCTCAAAACCATTGGTTTCTTCTCGCTTGTCGGTCAGGCGTATGTCTTTAAGTTCCTGTGGTCGCCGGTGATGGATCGCTATACGCCGCCGTTTCTGGGGCGTCGTCGCGGCTGGTTAGTGATGACACAGGTCCTGCTGCTGCTGGCGATTGCGGCGATGGGCTTTCTTGAGCCGACCACACAGCTCCGCTGGATGGCCGCGCTTGCGGTGGTGATAGCCTTCTGTTCCGCCTCTCAGGATATCGTGTTCGACGCCTGGAAGACGGACGTGTTACCTGCGGAAGAGCGCGGTGCCGGTGCGGCGATCAGCGTGCTGGGCTATCGCCTCGGGATGCTGGTCTCCGGCGGGCTGGCGTTGTGGCTGGCCGACCGTTATCTCGGCTGGCAGGGTATGTACTGGCTGATGGCTGCCCTGCTCATCCCCTGCATTATCGCTACGCTATTTGCCCCCGAACCGAGCGACGTCATTCCGGTTCCCCGCTCGCTGGAGCAGGCCGTGGCCGAACCGCTGCGCGACTTTTTTGGCCGCAACAATGCCTGGCTGATCCTGCTGCTCATCGTCCTTTATAAGCTGGGCGATGCCTTTGCCATGAGCCTGACCACCACCTTCCTGATCCGCGGCGTCGGTTTTGATGCCGGTGAAGTGGGCGTGGTGAATAAAACGCTGGGGCTGTTTGCGACCATCGTCGGCGCGCTTTACGGCGGGGTATTGATGCAGCGCCTGACGCTGTTCCGCGCGCTGCTGATCTTCGGCATCCTGCAGGGCGCATCTAACGCGGGCTACTGGCTGCTGTCGGTGACGGACAAGCATATGTTCAGCATGGCCGCGGCGGTGTTCTTTGAAAATCTCTGTGGCGGCATGGGGACGGCGGCGTTTGTCGCCCTGCTGATGACCCTGTGCAATAAATCGTTTTCAGCCACGCAGTTTGCGCTGCTCTCGGCGCTCTCGGCCGTTGGGCGCGTGTACGTAGGTCCGATTGCCGGCTGGTTTGTAGAAGCCCACGGCTGGCCAACGTTTTATCTCTTCTCGGTCGCGGCTGCCGTGCCGGGGATTTTATTATTGCTGGTGTGTCGCCAGACGCTGGAATATACCCAGCGGACCGAACACTTTATGCCGCGCACTGAATATCACCGCGCCTACCGATTTGCGTTACGTCTGCTAATGGCGGGCTGCGGCGCGCTGGCGCTATGGCTTGTGGTACTTATCGTTAACGCCAGTACGTCTCTGGCGCTCCCCCTCGAAGCCCTTCTGCTGGATGCTGGAGCCCTGCTGGCCATCGCCGGGATCCTGACGGGCGGTCTGCTCGATTTTATGGCCTTGCGTAAAACGCAGATGACCTGAAGAAAAAGTGAAAGGTTATTTCCCGTTGTAATCACTAACCGAAATTATAACGGTGAAATAGCCAACAGCCGCTAAAAAAATATTTGTTGTTTTGTGCGGGATAGGATTTGGAAATTATTGGAGCCAATTCCAAAACGCTATTTTTCATTAAACGATTCAGCATTGGAAAGTTTGATTTTTCGTTTTTTAGATGTCTTTTTATTGATAATTAATTGTTAATTTTTTGTATATTTTTAACAATGGGTATA
>NZ_JAAQOK010000080.1:0-11530 GCF_011683705.1 Enterobacter sp. 725m/11
AGATGTGTATAAGAGACAGCTACAATGCCCGCCCTTAAAGTGGGGGATCTCCCCTTACCGCTGCACCTGGTGCATGCGGATCTGACCTGTCATCAGAACGAGAACAAACATGTTTAAACCGGAACTCCTTTCCCCGGCGGGAACGCTGCAAAATATGCGTTACGCTTTCGCCTATGGCGCCGACGCCGTGTATGCGGGCCAGCCGCGCTACTCGCTGCGCGTGCGTAATAACGAATTCAACCACGAGAACCTGCAGCTCGGCATCAACGAGGCGCATGCTCTGGGTAAAAAATTCTACGTGGTGGTCAACATCGCGCCGCACAACGCCAAGCTGAAAACGTTCATCCGCGACCTGAAGCCGGTGGTGGATATGGGGCCGGACGCGCTGATCATGTCGGACCCGGGTTTAATCATGCTGGTTCGGGAGAACTTCCCGGAAATGGATATTCACCTCTCCGTACAGGCTAACGCCGTCAACTGGGCGACGGTGAAGTTCTGGAAGCAGATGGGGCTGACCCGCGTCATTCTGTCTCGCGAGCTTTCCCTCGAAGAGATCGAAGAGATCCGCACTCAGGTGCCGGACATGGAAATTGAAATCTTCGTTCACGGCGCGCTGTGCATGGCCTACTCCGGCCGCTGCCTGCTCTCTGGCTATATCAACAAGCGCGACCCGAACCAGGGCACCTGCACCAACGCCTGCCGCTGGGAATATAACGTCCAGGAAGGCAAAGAGGACGATATCGGCAACATCGTCCACAAGCATGAGCCGATCCCGGTGACGAACGTTGAGCCGACGCTAGGCATCGGCGCGCCAACCGACAGCGTGTTTATGATTGAAGAAGCCAAGCGTCCGGGCGAGTATATGACCGCCTTTGAAGACGAGCACGGCACCTACATCATGAACTCAAAAGATCTGCGCGCCATCGCCCACGTTGAGCGCCTGACGCAGATGGGCGTGCACTCCCTGAAGATCGAAGGCCGCACCAAATCCTATTACTATTGCGCGCGTACCGCACAGGTGTACCGCAAAGCCATCGACGATGCGGCGGCCGGTAAACCGTTCGATACCAGCCTGCTGGAAACGCTGGAAGGCCTGGCGCACCGCGGCTATACCGAAGGCTTCCTGCGCCGTCATACCCACGACGACTACCAGAACTACGAGCACGGCTACTCCGTTTCCGAGCGCCAGCAGTTTGTCGGCGACTTCACCGGCGAGCGCAAAGGCGCGCTGGCGGCGGTGGCGGTGAAAAACAAGTTCACCAAAGGCGACAGCCTGGAGCTGATGACCCCGCAGGGCAACATGAACTTCACGCTGGAGCATCTGGAAAACGGCAAAGGCGAAGCGATTGAGGTTGCGCCGGGCGACGGGCATACCGTCTGGCTGCCGGTTCCGGAAGAGGTGGAGCTGAAGTTCGCGCTGCTGATGCGTAACTTCAACGGTGAAAGCACACGTAATCCACACGGCAAATAGTCAATCAGGGAAATTTTTTCGCGCTGGGATAATTCTTAGAATCGGATCACATACCGCTTCGTTCAATACGGGTATTATCCCCCCGCTGAAAAACATAACCCATAAATGCTAGCTGTACCAGGAACCACCTCCTTAGCCTGCGTAATCTCCCTTACGCGGGCTTATTTTTTGCCTTTCATCCAGTTCTTACCCGCTTTTTTCCTCTCTGCTATACACTCTTACTAACGCTAAAAAAGGGAGCAGCGAGGATGGCAACCTATCCAGACAGTTTATTGATTCTCAATGGCAAAAGTGCAGGCAACGATCCGTTGCGTCAGGCGATTATGAGTTTGCGTGACGACGGCGCACGTATCCACGTGCGCGTGACGTGGGAAAAAGGCGACGCGGCACGCTATATCAACGAAGGCTTAGCGTTAGGTATCAGCACCATCATTTCCGGCGGCGGCGATGGCACCATCAATGAGATCGCCTCTGCGCTTATCGACCTGCCACCGGCAGATCGCCCGGTGATGGGCATATTACCGCTCGGCACCGCCAATGATTTTGCCACCAGCGCCGGGATCCCAGAAGATTTAGAGAAGGCGCTTCAGCTGGCGATCCTCGGCAAAGCCACCGCCGTGGATATCGCCCAGGTGAATGACAAAACCTGCTTTATCAATATGGCGACGGGTGGATTCGGCACGCGCATTACCAGCGAAACGCCGGAAAAACTGAAGGCGGCGCTGGGCGGCGTGTCATACCTGATCCACGGTTTGATGCGTATGGACACCCTCAAGCCGGACCGATGCGAAATTCGCGGTGAGGCTTTTCAGTGGCAGGGTGACGCGCTGGTGATTGGGATTGGCAACGGACGTCAGGCAGGCGGCGGACAGCAGCTCTGCCCGGAGGCGCTGATTAACGATGGTCAGCTACAGCTGCGCATTTTCACCGGTGACGGTCTGCTGCCCGCGCTGTTTACCACGCTGACGCAGCCGGAAGAGAGCCCGAATATCATTGACGGTAAATCGGCGTGGTTCAAGGTGAATGCGCCGCACGGGATGACGTTTAACCTCGACGGAGAGCCGCTTAGCGGGACACAGTTCCGCATTGAGGTATTACCCGGCGCGCTGCAGTGCAGGCTGCCGCCGGACTGTGTGCTTTTGCGCTGATGTTTCACACGGTGCGCGATGATGCCCTCACCCCAACCCTCTCCCACAGGGAGAGGGAGATGGAGACGTCAGGCAATTGTGACTTTACTGTCCAGATAGATGTCCTGAACCGCATTGATCAGCTTCACACCGTCGGCCATTGATTTCTTGAACGCCTTACGGCCAAGGATCAGCCCCATGCCGCCCGCGCGTTTGTTGATAACCGCCGTACGCACCGCGTCTGACAGGTCAGTATCGCCGCCCGCCGCGCCGCCGGAGTTAATCAGCCCTGCACGACCCATATAGCAGTTCGCCAGCTGGTAGCGCACCAGGTCGATCGGGTTATCGCTGGTCAGCTTGCTGTAAACGCGATCGTCGGTGTAGCCAAAGTTCACCGCCTTATAGCCACCGTTATTCTCCGCCATTTTCTGCTTCACGATGTCTGCGCCAATGGTCGCCGCCAGATGGTTCGCCTGGCCGGTCAGGTCGGCCGACACGTGGTAATCCACCCCGTCTTTTTTGAACGCCGAGTTACGCAGGTACGCCCAAAGCACGGTCACCATACCCAGCTCGTGCGCGCGCTCAAATGCCGCAGAGATCTCTTCAATCTGACGACGGGACTGTTCAGAGCCGAAGTAAATCGTCGCCCCGACGGCCACCGCCCCCATGTTGAACGCCTGCTCGACGCTGGCGTAGAGGGTCTGGTCATACTCGGTGGGGTAGCTGAGAGTTTCGTTGTGATTCAGCTTCACGAGGAACGGAATGCGGTGGGCATAGCGACGCGAAACCGAAGCCAGCACGCCGTAGGTGGAGGCTACACAGTTACAGCCCGCTTCAATCGCCAGCTCAACAATATTCTTCGGATCGAAGTAGAGCGGATTCGCCGCGAAAGAGGCGCCCGCCGAGTGCTCAACGCCCTGGTCCACCGGCAGAATAGAGAGATACCCGGTGCCGCCGAGTCGCCCGGTGTTGTAGAGGGTCTGCATGTTTCGCAGAACCGCAGGCGGACGGTTGTTATCCACCATCACGCGGTCAACGTAGTCGTGACCAGGCAGGTAAAGCTGGTCGGCTGGAATGGTCATACAACGATGCTGTAAAAGGCTGTCGGCGTCTTTGCCAAGCAACTGCGCAATATCAGTCATGTGATACTCCCGTAAATCCGACGTCGTGTCGGTGTGTGTTTATCCAGTCCCATCTTTTATGGGCAGACTAAGCCTGGTACCGACTTAACAGATTTTCCACCATATGCATTTTTTTTCAGCACAATCTGCTGGCTCGATTCGTGTACAACAAAACTGTTACATTGATCAAACAATCGCCACAAAGGTATTTAATAGGTATTATTGAGTGGTATGTTAAAGGCGTACCTTATCTGACATGCAGGATTAAAAAATGAAAACGAAAGTCCAACTGTCATTCATGATGTTTGTTGAATGGTTTATCTGGGGCGCGTGGTTTGTGCCATTGTGGCTGTGGCTGAGCAAAAGCGGGTTTACCGCCGGGGAAATTGGCTGGTCTTACGCCTGTACCGCGATTGCCGCGATCCTCTCTCCTATCCTGGTCGGCTCGCTGACGGACCGCTTCTTCGCCGCGCAGAAAGTGCTGTCGGTGCTGATGTTCGCCGGCGCGATCCTGATGTACTTCGCCGCACAGCAAACCCAGTTCAGTACCTTCTTCCCGCTGCTGCTGGTGTATTCCCTGACCTATATGCCGACCATCGCGCTGACCAATAGCATTGCCTTCGCGAACGTGGACGACGTTGAGGCTGATTTCCCGCGTATCCGCGTGATGGGCACTATCGGCTGGATCGCCTCGGGGCTGGCGTGCGGGTTCCTGCCACAGATGCTCGGCTACAGCGATATTTCCGATACTAATATTCCGCTGCTGATGACCGCAGCCAGCTCCGCCCTGCTCGGCGTCTTTGCCCTGTTCCTGCCGAACACGCCACCGAAAAGTACCGGCAAGCTGGATTTCAAAGTGATGCTGGGGCTGGATGCGCTGGTCCTGCTGCGCGACAAAAACTTCCTGGTGTTCTTCTTCTGCTCGTTCCTGTTCGCCATGCCGCTGGCCTTCTACTACATCTTCGCCAACGGCTATCTCACCGAAGTGGGGATGAAAAACGCCACCGGCTGGATGACGCTCGGCCAGTTCTCAGAAATCTTCTTTATGCTCGCCCTGCCGTTCTTTACCAAACGCTTTGGTATTAAGAAGGTCTTACTGCTGGGCCTGATTACCGCCGCCATCCGCTACGGCTTCTTTGTTTACGGTGGCGCTGAACAGTACTTCACCTACGCCCTGCTGTTCCTCGGCATCCTGCTGCACGGCGTGAGCTATGACTTCTACTACGTGACCGCGTACATCTACGTGGATAAAAAAGCGCCGGTGCACATGCGCACCGCCGCGCAAGGCCTGATTACGCTGTGCTGTCAGGGGTTTGGTAGCCTGCTGGGTTACCGCCTGGGCGGCGTGATGATGGAAAAAATGTTCGCTTACAAAGAGCCGGTGAATGGGCTGACCTTCAACTGGGCCGGAATGTGGACATTTGGTGCAGTCATGATTGCCGTGATTGCCGTGCTGTTTATGCTGTTTTTCCGCGAATCGGATAAAGAGATCACCGCAATTGAGGTGGTTGATGGCGATACCGCGCTGACACAAGGGGAAGTTAAATGAAACAAGACCGTATTCTCGGGGCCCTTTACGGCCAGGCGTTAGGGGATGCGATGGGCATGCCGTCGGAGCTATGGCCGAGAAAGCGCGTCAAGGCGCACTTCGGCTGGATCGACCGCTTTTTACCCGGCCCGGCAGAGAATAACGCGGCCTGCTATTTCAAACAGGCAGAGTTCACCGATGACACCTCGATGGCGCTGTGCCTGGCCGATGCGATCATCGAGTGCGATGGGGAGATTAACGCGGACGTTATCGGCAAGCATATCCTGAACTGGGCGCTCGACTTCGACGCGTTCAACAAGAACGTGCTCGGCCCGACCTCGAAAATTGCGCTTAACGCGATTCGTGACGGGAAGCCGGTCAGCGAGCTGGACAACAACGGCGTGACTAACGGGGCGGCGATGCGCGCCTCCCCGCTGGGCTGCCTGCTCCCGGCGACGCGGCTGGAGCACTTTGTGAACCAGGTGGCGCAGGCCTCCAGCCCGACGCATAAATCGGATCTCGCCATTGCCGGCGCGGTGGTGATTGCCTGGGCGGTTTCCCGCGCCATCGACGGGGAACGCTGGCAGAACATCGTCGATGCCCTGCCGGGGATCGCCCGCTATGCGCAGGAGGCGAAAACCACCACCTTCAGCGCGTCGCTCGCGGCACGCATTGAGCTGGCGCTTAAGACCGTGCGGGACGCCAACGGCATCGACTCCGCCAGCGAGCAGATTTATCAGCTCACTGGCGCAGGTACCAGCACCATTGAGTCCGTTCCGGCAGCCATCGCGATGGTTGAGCTGGCGGGAACCGACCCGAACCGCTGCGCCATTTTATGCGCCAATCTGGGTGGCGATACCGACACCATTGGCGCGATGGCGACGGCCATCTGCGGCGCGCTCCACGGCGTGCAGGCCATTGACCCGGCGCTCAAAGCCGAACTCGACGCCGTTAATCAGCTCGATTTCGGTCACTACTGCGAAAAACTGCTGCACTTCAGGGAGCAAAGGGAGGGCGTATGAATGCATTTGCCCAACGTCTCGACACCCTGCACGCCACGCGCCCGGTGACGGTGTTGGGCGCGGCGGTGATTGACGTCATCGCCGACGCCTACGCCCTGCCCTGGCGCGGGTGTGATATCGAGCTTAAACAGCAGGGGGTGAATATCGGCGGCTGCGCGCTGAATATCGCCATCGCCCTGAAACGGCTCGGCATTGCGGCGCAAAACGCCCTTCCCGTCGGCCACGGCGTGTGGGCGGATATTATCCGTAACGCAATGGCGAAGCAGGATCTGCACAGCGCCGTGGAGGCTGAAACCGGCGACAACGGCTGGTGTCTGGCGCTGGTGGAGCCTGACGGCGAGCGCACCTTTATGTCCTTTAGCGGCGTCGAGAACCAGTGGCAGCAGCGCTGGCTTGACGAGCTAAACGTCCCGCAAAATAGCCTGGTTTATCTCTCCGGCTACCAGTTGGCCTCGCCGTGCGGCGAGCTGCTGACGGGCTGGCTTGAAGGGCTGGAGGACGTGACGGCGCTTATCGATTTCGGCCCACGCATCGCGGATATCCCCGACGCGCTGATGGGGCGGATTATGGCCTGCAGGCCGATCGTGTCGCTTAATCGTCAGGAAGCGGAGCTCGCTGCTGAAAGGCTGGGCGTTGAGGCTGAAAACCTGGGCGAGGAGTGGCAGCAGCGCTTCGGCGCCGCGCTGATTGTGCGGCATGATAGAGACGGGGCTGCCTGGTATGATGGCGACGCATCGGGCGTTGTTCCGGCGTTTCCCGCCACGGTAGTGGACACCATTGGCGCTGGTGACAGCCACGCGGGCGGCACGCTTGCCGGGCTGGCGGCGGGATGGTCGCTGGCAGACGCCGTTCTGCTGGGGAATGCCGTGGCGTCCTGGGTGGTGAGCCATCGCGGCGGCGACTGCGCACCCACTCGTGAGGAATTACTCCTCGCACACAAAGACGTATAGGTCGCTGCGACAGTAGCTGATGCTGTACTCAATCGGCCGGTGCTGCTGGTCAAGCGCAACCTGCTTGATCACCAGCACCGGTATTTTTTCGTCCATCTTAATGTGCGCCTGAAACTCGCTGTCCGGCATGCGGGCGCTGACCCGTGAACGGGTGCGCTGCGGGAAGATATTCTGACTGCGGAAATAGTCGTACAGCGAAATTCCTATCGCATCCGGTTCGGGAATGAGCCCGACCGGCACCCAGGACTCTTCAATCGACACCGCATCGTCATCCACATAGCGAATACGCTTCAGCAAAAAGACGTCGCTGTTCGGCTCCAGCGACAGGTGGCCCGCCACCTCTTCCGGGCATTTCACCACGCGTTTATTGACCCAAAGCGTATTAGGCGTTTTACCGCGTAGCACCACCTGCTGAGAGAACCCGCGAGCTTCCTTGAGCGAGTATTCGAAGATGTTGTTAATTTGTGTGCCGTAACCCCGGGCACGCGTGACAACGCCCTCGGCTTCCAGCGCCTGCATCGCTTTGCGCACGGTGATCCGCGACACGCCGGTTAACTGGCTCAGATCGCGCTCGCCGGGCAAAATGTTCCCGTGCTCGAGCACGCCGCTGCGCACCGCGTTTTTTACCGTTTCGGCAAATTTCAGGTACAGCGGCGTGTTGTCAGGCGCGGCGATCCGTTCAGTCAGTTGAGCGATTAACCGGGTATGCGCTTGTTCCATCTCTGTTTTCTCAGGCGTGGTGTTTCCTGCCAGTATACTGGGTTACCACCACGCATGAAAATGATGAACCGGCCCAATACCGTGACCGACCTCCAGAGTATCGGCTTTTGCCAGCGCCGCCGAGAGCCAGATTTTCGCTTCTCGCACCGTTTCAGCCCAGCCGTCATGCCGCGGGCGCAGCGCCGCCAGCGCGGCGGAGAGAGTGCACCCCGTGCCGTGGGTGTTTTTGGTCTGTACGCGCGGAGCCGTAAAACGTTGCTCGCCGTCGCGGGTAAAGAGCCAGTCCGGGCTTTCAGCGTCATCCAGATGACCGCCTTTCATCAGCACCGCCCCGCAGCCCATCGCCAGCAGCGCAACCCCCTGCTCTTTCATTTCGCGTTCAGTTTGCGCGTGCGACGTGCCTAACAGCGCGGCGGCTTCCGGCAGATTGGGCGTGATGAGCGCCACCTGCGGCAGCAGCTTATTGCGCAGCGTCTCAACGGCGGAGGCGGAGAGCAGCGGATCGCCGCTTTTTGCCAGCATGACAGTATCCAGCACCACGTTTTGCACCTGATAGCGTTTAAGCCGCTCGGCCACCGCCTCCACAATGTCCGTTTCGGCCAGCATGCCGATCTTGGTGGTATCAATCCGCACGTCGCTGAACACCGAATCCAGCTGCGCGGCAACAAAATCCGGCTCGATACGGTAGACCGACTGCACGCCGCGCGTGTTTTGCGCTACCAGCGCGGTAATCACCGAGCAGCCATACGCGCCAAGGGCCGAGAAGGTTTTCAAATCGGCCTGGATGCCCGCGCCGCCGCTGGGGTCGGTACCGGCAATGGTCAGGGCGTTAATCCGCTTCATGCCTGCTCCTCCAGCGTGTAGAGCGCGTCCAGGAACGCGCTGGTAAAACTGCCTGGCCCGCGCGAGCGCGCAACGGCTGCCGTTCCGGCGCGCTTCATCCATCCGCAGGCGGCGGCAACATTATCCAGCCGGTCCCCCGGCAGCGAGCAGCTCGCCGCCACAACGGCAGAAAGCGCGCACCCGGTTCCCACTACGCGCGTCATTAACGGGTCTCCGCCCGATACCGTTCGGGTCCGCTCTCCGTCAGTGATGTAGTCCACCTCGCCGGTGACCACGACAATGGCATGGGTCTGGCGGGCCAACGCCTGAGCGGCAGGCAACGCGCTGGCGGCGGTGTCGGTGGTATCAACGCCGCGCCCGCCCGCGCTCATTCCGGCCAGAGCCAGGATTTCGGAGGCGTTGCCGCGAATGGTGGTCGGGTTCAGGGCCAAAATTTGATGGCAAAAACGGGTTCTGAACGTCAGGGCACCCACCGCAACCGGGTCCAGCGTCCAGGGTTTGCCTGCCGCAACCGCGCTTTCAATCGCCCGACGCATCGACTGGGCGCGCGGTGCGGTCAGCGTGCCGGCGTTGATTAACAGCGCATCGGCTATCGCGGCAAACTGTTCGGCCTCTTCGGCCTCAATCACCATCGCGGGGGATGCGCCAAGGGCCAGCAAAACGTTGGCCGTAAAGGTCTGTACGACGTCATTGGTCATGCAGTGGGTCAGCGGAGAACGGGTACGGAAGTGGTGTAAAACGTGTAAATCGAGCAGGTCAGGCTGCATGGGTTCGCTCCTGCCTTGCGTGAAGAAGCGATGACCGGGAAGGCATCTGACTTCCCTACGCTGGCATTATCCAGATCAGGTAATACGGGTATTTCTCAGCCTTCAACGAAGAAGGGCACCCCGAGTCATTTGGTAAGAATTGACTTACTTTTGCCAGATTAGGGGAAGTTGCTGGCTGACGCAAGCGACCTTGTGAGGATCGCATCTTCACGCAGGGTTGGTGCGAAAGAAAGGGCTGGCAGCGATAATTACAGAACAATATGCCACTTTTTTAAATCAACACCATTCGCTATAACATTTCCATTACGTCCAAAAAACATCCACTTTTTCAGGGTGTAAGAAACAGCTCTACCAACATAATTTTTTCCGCTTTCAGTTAGTCTATTTTATGTTTCATAAAGTATTAAATCTTATTTCGAATGAAATATAAAGTGAGTCCCAAACCGTTTAACCCCGCTAAACATTCAGCCTCTCTATCAAGGGGTTACTGCGAAACTCGCGGTTCCCCCCTTACCTTATAAGTTAATGTAAACATTGAGATATTTTCCTTCACCTCTTAAAATTCACTTTAGCTATTCATGCCATCTATGATTTAGATCAATATCCAAAAGCTCGCATTAATTGATAGTTACTGCACGTTACGAATTAAGTGATTTATTCAAAATTTAACGTAACTCCGTTATTTTAATCAGGCGTAACCAGACGTTACATCAACAAGCCAGGATAGCCAGCCTTGCCCATTTTTACTTTTTAAATGATGAGTGTTTTACAAATGAAAGTTGTTAAAAATGCCGTTACTGCTTTTGTATTTGGTGTTATTTTCACTGGCTCTATGAACGTAACTCAAGCAGCTGATGTAAACGTAAACCTTAACGATAACGTATTCAATTCAGGTTCTTTTATTCAGGTCCAGGGGACTGACAATACCGCTTATAATCTGGATAATATGAAAGCTGAAAATGTAAAACAAGACGGGCAGATCTATAACTTACAAGGCGATCGTGAGCGGATGCAAAACGAGATTGACGCAAGTAATGGTAATATCAGCACTAACGCCAATAATATTTCCTCTCTTCAGACTTCTGTCTCTAGTGTCGATCATGAAGCTAAATTAGCAGGCGCTCTTGCTGACACCGCTAATAAAAAAGGTGATGCGGCATTACAGGGCGTGCTGACTAACGGAACTGCAATTGCTAATATTGAAACTGTTAACGCTGTCCAGGATAGCCGCCTTGCAACTGTTGAAGCTACTAACGGTATACAAGATGGCCGCCTGTTAGCTCTTGAGAATGCACCAAAACCAACTAACGGCGTTGATGGAAAAGACGGCGCTAAGGGTGAGAAAGGCGATACCGGCGCACAGGGCGTTGCCGGAACTAACGGACGTGACGGAGCGAATGGTAAAGACGGCAAAGATGGAAAAAATGGCGTGATGACCACTGTGACACGCACGCAGGTAGACACGACAACACAGGCTAAAGTCGCTACTAATAGTCAGGCGGTTACGGCCGAGGCTCAGGAGCTGCAGGCGACCAAACAGACATTACAGGCTCTGAATAACAACGCTAATCAGCAATTTAAATCGCTGCGTGAGGAAGTCGATAATAACAAGAAAGAAGCAAACGCAGGTATCAGCGGCGCGATGGCGATGGCCGGTTTACCTCAGGTGCAAACAAATCAGCGCGTGATGTTCTCGGCTGGCGGTGCGACTTACAACGGTGAAAGCGCGTTAGCGGTTGGGGCGTCGGTTAACTTTAACGAACATATGGTTGGTAAAGTGAGCTTCTCTGATGACACAGCAAATAATATGGGGGCTTCAGTCGGCGTAGGGATTGGCTTTTAATAAATAACCAGTATGACAAAATACATTGTTATCTCTGTAATAGTGTACCTGATGCTTATTATCGTTGGCGCATGGTTAGGTATTATGTATCAGGCTTATTACTGTCTCTTATACACATCTGACGCTGCCGACGACGGA
>NZ_JAAQOK010000081.1:0-11360 GCF_011683705.1 Enterobacter sp. 725m/11
AGATGTGTATAAGAGACAGGTAGAAAATACGGCTATACTTCTGCCCGCTAAATCAGGCTAATAGAGCTTAACCGGTAAATTTATTCATTTCGTGAATTTAATTCCGGGCATGCATTTAGATTGTTTATAGATTAAGTAAATTGACTTTTTTTGTGCAAAATTAAAACGGCTTTTAGTGAATACTTCCAGCCATCCGAACCTGATGTTATGTATATACCCTGCGAGTAAAGAGTAGCTGTCAATGGCGCGTAAAAAGAAAGAAGAGGCTCAGCAAACCCGACAGCAGTTGATTGAGGCGGCTATCGGGCAGTTTGCGACGCGAGGCGTAGCCAGCACGACGCTGACGGATATCGCCGATGCCGCAAAGGTTACGCGTGGTGCTATCTACTGGCACTTTACCAGTAAAGAAGAGATATTTAATGCCATTTGGGAACAGCAATTACCGCTACGTGACATCATTCGCGACAGGCTTTCTCTCTCCGAAAATGATGATCCGTTGTTAATACTTCGTGAGCAATTCATTACTGCGCTTCAGTATATCGCACGCGAACCCCGTCAATGTGCGCTATTACAAATTTTGTATCATAAATGTGAATTTACTAGCGATATGATTTCAGAGGATGAAATTCGGAAACGTATTGGGTTCAATTATGATTCTTTGCGCGTTACGCTGGAAAAATGTATTTCTCGAAACATCATTTCGTCGCAGGTGAACGTTGAGCTGACCATGATCGTATTCCACGGTTTTTTTAGCGGCATCATTAAAAACTGGTTAATGAATACCGACAGTTTTAATCTTTATCAGCAGGCGCCAGCCCTGGTCGACAGCATTCTGGCGACGCTCCCTCTCTTGCGCGTGTCGCCTCATAATGATTACGGCTCAGCGCCTGGCAACATTTCCCCCCGTGCACAAAGCGCCTCGATGGTCTGCGCGCTGGCGGGTTTACCTAACAGATAACCCTGTAAGGTATTACAGCCCAGCTCCGTCAAAAAGGCTTGCTGCGCTTCGGTTTCCACACCTTCGGCCACGACTTTCAGGTTGAGCGTTTTCGCGAGGGCCACAATCGCAGAGACAATGGTGGCATCCTCGCTTTCACCGCTTAACTCTTTCACAAACGCTCTGTCTATCTTCAGTTCACAGGCCGGTAAACGCTTGAGGTACAGCAGGCTCGAATATCCGGTCCCAAAATCATCAATCGAGGCTTTCACCCCAGCATCCGTCAGCTCTGTCAGCACCCGCACGCTCTCATCGGGGTTGCTCATCGCCGTAGTTTCCGTGACTTCCAGGATCAACATTTCCGGCGGGACGTGGTGACGCTCCAGGCAGTCGAGCACTGTTTTAACCAGCGAGGGCTGTTCGAACTGCAGCGTCGACAGGTTTACTGCCATTGACCAGTTTCGATGCCCCTGCAGATGCCATTCTCTCAGCTGGCGACAGGCTTCATTGAGCACCCAGTTACCAATAGGGATGATAAGCCCGGTTTTTTCCGCCAGCGGCAGGAAAAGATCCGGCGTCAGTAAACCCTGCTTCGGATGCTGCCAGCGCAGCAGCGCTTCAAACCCGAGGAGAGGACCCGCGGGCGCGTGAAACTTTGGCTGATAAAGCAGGCGCAGTTCATTACGATCGACGGCCATCCACAGATCGTTCATTAACTGAAGATGGGTCTGCGCCAGAGTGTTCATGGAGGGCTGGAAAAAGTGATAGCCGTTTCGGCCCACATGCTTGGTGTGATACATCGCCGCGTCGGCGTTAAACATCAGCTCACGTTCGGTTTTGCCGTCGTGAGGGTACAGGGCGATACCAATGCTAAGCGTTACCACCAGTTCGTAGGGGTCGAGAGTGAACGGGCTATCGATCGCCCGCACCAGCAAATTTGCCAGCGAGGCCGCATCGTCCGGACCTTCTCCCTCAGCCAGCAGAACAAACTCATCGCCGCCAATGCGTGCAAGGGTAAACTGGCCCTTCAGGAGATGCAGCAGACGCTGCGTAACGGCGACCAGCAGCCTGTCACCGACATCATGGCCGTAGGCGTCATTGATGGCTTTAAAACCGTCGAGATCCATGAACATCAGGGCGAAATGGGTACCTTCACGGTCAGCTTTGCTGATGGCCTGATCGAGCCGGTCCTCCAGCAGGATACGGTTGGGCAGACGCGTCAGCGTATCGTGCAGCGCCAGCTGCGCAAGTTCCCGGTTCGCTTCTGCCAGCGACGAGGCCAGAAGGGCGGTTCGTGCCTGCAGGCGGGCATCCAGCATCGACACCAGCAGGGTGATCCCAAGAATAGAGAGCGCGACGACGCTGACCAGCACGGCCAGCCAGCTGCCGTTAATACCCTGATGGTGAACCATGGTGGACATTGGAAACTGCGCGGCCTTCATCCCGGCGTAGTGCATACCGGCGATAGCAATTCCCATCGTGATGGCGACACCCAGGCGCATCAGCACCACCTGAGCGGCTTCGTGACGCAGGCGGAAGGTCAGCCACAATGCTGCAAGCGAAGCGGCAAGCGCAATCACGACCGAAATGGCCACCCACAGCGTATCCCAAACGATCCCCGGTCTCACCTCCAGCGCCGCCATACCGGTGTAATGCATGGCAACAATACCGATTCCCATTACCAGAGCGCCGGGGAGCAGGCGGCGCATGCGCAGCTGTTCACAGCTGACGAGCCATAGCGCAAACAGTGACGACCCCACGGCGATGACCATAGATAAAATCGTCAGGGTCGCGTTGTAGCTCATGCTCATGGAGAGATCCATCGCCAGCATGCCGATAAAGTGCATGGCCCATACGCCAATGCCCATCGCAACACCGCCTCCCGCCAGCCAGACGCGCGCTGCGACGCCCTGACTCCCGGCGACGCGTGCAGCCATATTCAGCGCGGTGTAAGCAGCAAGGATGGCAACAGCAAAGGAGAGGGCTACAAGGATAGGGTTGTATTGGCTAACCAGCATGGTCGGTTCTACTCGAGTATGACGTTACGCAGGAGAGGTTGAGAAGGGCGAGACATTATCACCGTCAGGTAACGGCTCAAAGGGATTTAAATCCCCGTTTTTAGTGGGCAATACGGGGAGGCCGATGACGGCAGGGTGTTAATCGAGTTCTGAACAGTTCACTAATTTCAGCGGATTGACGGAGTTCATATTGCGGCACTTGTCGGTTTCGGTGCTCATCAGTTCAATCCACTGCATCAAGAGGGCATCGAATAGAAAAACGGAGATTGCAAAGACGACCAGCCACCAGTATTTACGAATCATTGTGTCATTCCGCGAGAAGAGAGCCACTGAAGTGGTGGAAATATACACGAAAAGAAGCGGTTTAAAAGCGGGATAAGCAAAGGTTTACAAAGCGTTGACGGTGAAAGAATAAGACAATAAAAAAGGCGCATCCCCATGCCAGGTAGCGCCTTTTTAAACAAGCATTTAACTGATTAGTATCAGTTCATGCCATATTTTTTCAGTTTCTTACGCAGAGTACCACGGTTGATACCCATCATCAGCGCAGCGCGGGTCTGGTTACCGCGGGTGTATTGCATCACCATGTCCAACAGTGGCTGTTCAACTTCAGCCAGTACCAGCTCATACAGGTCATTAACATCCTGACCATTCAGTTGAGCAAAATAGTTCTTCAGTGCCTGTTTAACCGAGTCACGCAGGGGCTTTTGAGTTACCTGATCCTGAGAGTTAACGGTAGAAACGGTCAGTACGTCAGAATTTACGCGTTGTTCGAACATAGTTCTGTCAGCTCTTTATTTCATTACGCAAGATTTTCGAAGTATGCCTCCAACGCCTCCAGCTGTTCGCTGGCATCCTCAATGGCGTTGAATGTGCGCCGAAACTGGTCATCTGGAGCGTGCTCCTGGAGATACCAGGAGACGTGTTTACGCGCAATTCGGTACCCTTTTGCCTGACCGTAGTGGTCATGCAGTTCCCGAACATGCGAACAAAGCAAGCGCTTTACCTCTGCCAGAGGCAGTGGGGCAAGCAGCTCCCCAGTGTCCAGATAATGCTGGATTTCCCGGAAGATCCAGGGTCTTCCCTGAGCTGCACGTCCTATCATCAGAGCATCAGCTCCCGTATAGTCGAGTACAGCCCTGGCTTTAAGCGGGTCAGTTATGTCGCCATTCGCGATAATCGGAATGGAAACCTTCTGCTTAACTGCCCGAATGCTGTCGTATTCAGCTTCACCATTGAACAAACAGGCGCGAGTGCGTCCGTGGATGGTCAGGGCCTGAATACCACAATCTTCGGCCAGTTGGGCAATCTCTACACAGTTACGGTGTTCCGGCGACCAACCCGTGCGAATCTTCAACGTAACAGGAACGTCCACTGCGCTGACAACCGCCGTCAGGATAGCTTTCACCTGGTCGGGGTATTGCAGAAGGGCTGAACCTGCAAGCTTGCGATTCACCTTTTTGGCCGGGCAACCCATATTGATATCAATAATCTGGGCACCACTTTCCACGTTAATACGCGCGGCATCTGCCATCTCTTCAGGCACGCTTCCGGCAATTTGCACGGTGCGAATACCTGGTTCATCAATGTGCACCATCCGAAGGCGGGATTTATCGCTTTCCCAAACCTGCGGGTTAGACGACATCATCTCGGATACGGTTAAACCGGCTCCCATCTCATAGCACAGCGTCCTGAACGGCCGGTCGGTAATACCTGCCATTGGGGCTGCGATCAGGCGATTTCTAAGCTGGTGGTGTCCGATGCGCATGAGTTAAGAAATGACCATACTGTGACTGCAAGGCGGCGTATATTACGCATTTTTTGCACGAGATGAAAGGCCAAACTTTGAACAATCCACTGTTGTAGATCAAGGAATCGCCACGCAATCTTTTCGTTTAAAATTATTCATTATTGAAATCATTGAGTTATGCGCTGATGGCTATTTTATGTGCGCTTACAATTTCCCGTAACTTCTCATCAT
This sequence comes from Enterobacter sp. 725m/11, assembly GCF_011683705.1. Taxonomy (NCBI): domain Bacteria; kingdom Pseudomonadati; phylum Pseudomonadota; class Gammaproteobacteria; order Enterobacterales; family Enterobacteriaceae; genus Enterobacter; species Enterobacter sp. 725m/11. The sequence goes on from NZ_JAAQOK010000081.1 coordinate 4,937, forward strand.
TTCTGAATAAATGCGACAGATGAGCGGGATAATCTGCTGTTTTTAACAGCAGATTTCCCCACTTCTTTGCGATCTGCGTCGCATTTTAGAACATGATCTCAGGGCAAAAAATAGACGTTATTCGAGGATAACACGACCATGGAGGGACTGTACCGGCCGGTTATTATCGTGATGCATTGTGTGGGTGAATTTCTCGAGCTGCCCGGCGGACACCGTGAGAGGATGCTTAAGCACGATCCAGGTGACGCCTTCTGAACACGGTGGCGTTGTCAGCGAGCCGCTAAAGCGCCAGTACGTTTTATCTTCCGGCAGCAGCTTATTCAGGTTGAGCTCCTGCTTGATGGAGACGTTCAGCTCAGCCTGCTGAGGCATAACGTCCCACAGTTTATCAAGCTCACGGTTCTCTGCCCCTTTGTCGAACATGACCGCGACCACCGCCAGTTCCCCCTTCGCATTTTTATGCACAAGGTGCATTTCCATCGCGTAATGCTTGCCGTGCACGGTGTTTTCGCTCGGCGCGTGGAAGTGGAACTGCTGTAATGTCCAGGTTTGCTTATCCAGCGTGATAGTGTCGCGAGTGTCGGCCTGCTCGCTTGCCTGAATAGTATGGCCATTGTTTGTCAGCGTCACAGGGCCGTCAACGTAGTGCGTTTGCAGCGGGGAGAGATGGGCGTTAGCGGTTGAATCAATATCAATGGGAGACTGGTTCATTCCACTGTTACAGGTCTTGTACGCTTCATCCAGTTCACCCCAGTGCTCCGGTGAACTTTCTCCTTTGTAGCTCCAGTGTGATGCGCATGCTGAAGCCGAGATCATGCTCAGCGCTAACAGCGCTGCCTTGCTATAAACGTGTTTCATAATATTCTTCCCGTGAATTTTTATTATCCAAATCAAAACTTATCAATATGATTTGTGTGGTTATTTTACCGGAGGCAGGCCAGGGGCGGGAGGAATATTGAGGAGAAAAGGCGTGGTCAGAGGACCACGCCAAATGCTTATTTCTTACGACCGGTAATGCGGCACCACTCTTCTTTCTCGACGACCGGGTCGAGCGCAAAGAGATCGGCGTAGGCTTCGCAAACGCTCTCCGCCTGGCTTGCCAGAATGCCGGAAAGTCCCAGCAGGCCACCCTCAACCGGCAGCACGCTGATTAATGGCGCCAGTTCACGCAGTGGGCCCGCGAGAATGTTTGCGACCACCACATCGGCTTTCATGGCTTCTGGCTGCGCTTCCGGCAGGTAGAGCTCCAGACGATCGGAGACGCCGTTACGCTCGGCATTATCGCGGCTGGCCTGAATGGCCTGCGGATCGATATCGATCCCGATGGCTTTCGCCGCGCCCAGTTTCAGGGCGGCAATCGCGAGGATCCCGGAACCGCAGCCGAAGTCGATCACCGTCTTACCTTCAAGATCCAAACCATCCAGCCACTGCAGGCACAGAGACGTGGTTGGATGGGTGCCGGTGCCAAACGCCAGGCCTGGGTCAAGCATCACGTTCACCGCGTTTTCATCGGGAACCTCGCGCCAGCTTGGGCAGATCCACAGACGTTTGCCGAACTGCATCGGATGGAAGTTGTCCATCCACTCGCGTTCCCAGTCTTTGTCTTCCAGCTGTTCGATTTTATGCGCGAAGCCTGCACCCAGCAGCGGATGGTTTTCCAGAATCGCCACCACCTCTTTCATGTCGGTTTCGGCATCGAACAGGCCGATCACGTCGGTATCACCCCACAGGCGCGTTTCGCCCGGCAGCGGTTCAAAGACCGGCGTGTCGTGCGTGTCCTGAAAGGTGATGGAGACAGAGCCGGCTTCCATCAGCGCATCGCTTAGCTCTTCGGCGTTCGCGCCGGTTGTGTTCAGTTTTAGTTGGATCCACGGCATGGCAAAACTCTTTATTTATCAGTAGAAATCATAGCGGGTTGTGGGGCGGGCTGACCGAAACGGTTCCCCACCACAAACGCCAGTAAACTTAGCAGTAACGAAGGCACAATCGGATGGAAGCCCAGGTACTGAATCTCAAATGTCGCAAGGATGGCATACAGCACACCGCCAACAATCATCGCGCTCAGCGCGCCTGCAGCGTTCGCGCGTTCCCAGTAAAGACCTAATACCAGCGGCCACAGGAAAACGGCTTCAAGACCGCCAAACGCAAGCAGGTTCAGCCAGATGATCATCTCCGGCGGACGCCATGCAGCTAACATCAGCAAAGCTCCTAATACCAGCGTAATGACGGCAGACATCCGCTTCAGGCGACGTTCATTTTCAACCTGATCAGGGCGCAGGTTCAGATAGAGATCTTTAATGATCGTAGCGGAACTTTGCAGTAACTGGGCGTTAATGGTCGACATAATGGCGGCCATTGGCGCTGCGAGGAAAATTCCGGCGGCGAAGGGCGGCAGCACTTTAACCATCAGCGTCGGGATCACCAGATCCGGCACGGTAAGGTCGGGGATCACCGCGCGCCCTAACGCACCTGCCAGATGCATACCAAACATCAGGACCGCGACCACAATCGTCCCGATGATGATGCCCTTGTGAACGGCTTTACTGTCTTTATAGGAGATACAGCGCACGGCGGTATGCGGCAGACCAATCACCCCGAAGCAGACTAACACCCAGAACGAGGTCATAAAGGTCGGCGAGAGGATATCATCCGCGCCCTGCGGTGAAATCAGTTTCGGGTCAATCGCTTCCAGGGTTTCCACCGCATGAGTGAGTCCACCCGCGGCATGAACAATCCCCACCAGCAGAACAATCGTGCCGATGAGCATGACCATTCCCTGCAGCGTATCGTTCAGCACGCTGGCGCGGAACCCGCCAAACGCGGTATAGAGCGCGATGCTTACCCCGAAGATAAGCAGGCCTGTCTCGTAAGGGATCCCGGCTGCCGTTTCCAGCAGGCGTGCCCCGCCGATAAACTGTACCGTCATCGCGCCAATAAAGGCGACCAGCAGGCTTAAACTCGCCAGCCACACCAGTAAGCGGCTCTGGTAACGGGCAAACAGCATGTCGTTGAGCGTGACGGCATTATAGCGGCGCGCCAGGATGGCAAATTTCTTACCAAGAATACCGAGGGAGAGCCAGACGGCAGGCAACTGGATCATAGCCAGCAGTACCCAGCCTAACCCGTACTTGTAGGCCGCACCGGGGCCGCCAATAAACGAACTGGCGCTGATATAGGTCGCGGTCAGCGTCATTGCCAGCACAACGCCGCCCATCGAACGGCTGCCGAGGAAATACTCGTTCAGAAAAGCACCGGTCGTTCTTTTGCGCATGGCGTAAATGGATAAACCAAACACGACCAGCAGGTATGCGACAAGCGGCAGAATGACTTCAAGCTGCATCATCGTCCTCCAGCGGAATATCGCGATAGATGAATTTCACCATTGCCCAGCACAGCAGGATAAACACCAGCGGTACCAGCAGGCAGGCCATTTCGAACCAGTGCGGCAGGCCTGTGATGCCAATAGCGGAGTCAGGTAAGTAAGCAGTCACTAACCATGCAGCAAGATAGAGAAGGGTCAGCCACAGCGCCCAGCGCGCTTCTTTATGGGCCTGAACAAAACGTTTGTCCATTTTTTGTCCCTTGTGGATGCAGAAAGCGGGGATTGTACATGATGGGGCTTGGCGATCCCCAGAAATAAAAAAAGGCCGGATAATCCGGCCTTTTAGCAACACAGCTCTCTTACTTCTCGTTCAGGCCGAGTTTTTTCTCCAGGTAGTGGATATTCGTTCCACCATTCTGGAAGTGCTCGTCGCTCATGATACGCATCTGCAGATCAACGTTGGTTTTAATACCGTCGATGATCAGCTCCTGCAGGGCGTTCTTCATGCGGGCAATGGCCACGTCACGGTTTTCGCCGTAGCAGATGAGCTTGCCGATCATTGAGTCATAGTACGGCGGTACGGTGTAGCCGGCGTAGATATGAGACTCCCAGCGCACGCCAAAACCACCCGGCGCGTGGAAACGCGTGATTTTACCCGGGCTTGGCAGGAAGGTGTTCGGGTCTTCGGCGTTGATACGGCACTCTACCGCATGGCCTTTCACCACAACTTCTTCCTGCTTGATGGACAGAGGCTGACCGGCTGCGATACGCAGCTGCTCTTTGATCAGGTCAACGCCGGTGATCATTTCGGTAACCGGGTGTTCAACCTGAATACGGGTGTTCATCTCAATGAAGTAGAACTCGCCGTTTTCGAACAGGAACTCAAAGGTACCCGCCCCGCGATAGCCGATATCAACGCACGCTTTGGCGCAACGCTCGCCGATGTAGCGACGCAGTTCCGGGGTAATGCCCGGCGCTGGCGCTTCTTCGACCACTTTCTGGTGACGACGCTGCATGGAGCAGTCACGTTCTGCCAGATAGATCGCGTTACCCTGACCGTCAGCCAGCACCTGAATTTCGATGTGGCGTGGGTTTTCCAGGTATTTTTCCATGTACACCATGTCATTGCTGAAAGCCGCTTTCGCTTCCGCTTTGGTCATGGAGATGGACTGCGCCAGTTCAGCATCGCTGCGCACAACGCGCATACCGCGACCGCCGCCGCCGCCGGACGCCTTGATGATAACCGGGTAGCCAATGCGTTTAGCATGAGCACGGTTAGCATCCATGTCGTCGGTCAGAGGGCCGTCAGAGCCTGGCACGGTTGGAACACCGGCTTTTTTCATTGCGGTGATTGCAGACACTTTGTCGCCCATCAGGCGAATGGTGTCGGCTTTCGGACCGATGAAGATAAAGCCTGAGCGTTCAACCTGCTCAGCAAAGTTGGCGTTCTCAGAGAGGAAGCCGTAACCCGGATGAATTGCCACCGCGCCGGTGATTTCAGCGGCGCTGATGATAGCCGGGATGTTCAGATAGCTTTTTACGGACGGAGCCGGGCCAATACAGACCGTCTCATCCGCCAGCAATACGTGTTTTAAATCGCGATCCGCGCTTGAGTGCACGGCCACGGTCTTGATGCCCAGTTCTTTACAGGCACGAAGAATACGCAGTGCAATCTCGCCACGGTTGGCGATAACAATTTTATCCAGCATGTTCGCCTCGTTACTCGATGACGACCAGCGGCTCGTCAAATTCAACCGGCTGACCACTTTCGACCAGAATCGCTTTCACAGTACCTGACTTGTCAGCTTCGATCTGGTTCATCATTTTCATCGCTTCAACGATGCACAGGGTATCGCCTACGTTGACTTTCTGACCCACTTCGATGAACGCCTTCGCGTCCGGGCTCGGGGTGCGGTAGAAAGTACCAACCATTGGGGAACGTACGATGTGACCACTGATTTCTGCTGCAGCGGCAGGTGCGGCTTCAGCTGCTGCTGGCGCAACGGCTGCGGAAAGCGCAGGCTGCTGCACTGGCGCAGCGTAAGCTTGCTGCATTACCGGGAAGCTAGCGGCTGGGGCTGCACGGCTGATGCGTACAGACTCTTCGCCTTCAGAAATTTCCAGTTCGGAGATGCCTGATTCTTCAACCAGCTCGATCAGTTTTTTAATCTTACGAATATCCATGAGTGGGTTCCGTACTCTTGTTTAGTGTGATTGTGACAAGCGTTTTACCGCTGTCTGTAAAGCGTATGAATAGCCGTCTGCGCCCAGACCGCAGATAACGCCAGCAGCGATATCCGACAGATACGAATGGTGGCGGAACGGCTCTCGGGCGTGCACGTTACTCAGGTGGATCTCGATAAACGGGATACTCACCGCGAGCAGTGCGTCGCGGATAGCAACACTGGTGTGCGTAAACGCGGCCGGATTGATCAGGATATAGTCCACAGTGTCTTTAGCCTGATGAATACGGTCGATGATTGCGTACTCCGCGTTTGACTGAAAATGATCCAAATCCACATTCAGCGAGGCTGCTTCCGTGCTCAGACGGTTAACAATTTCGCTCAATGTTAGCGTGCCGTACTTCTCTGGCTCACGGGTGCCGAGCATGTTCAGGTTCGGTCCGTTTAAAACTAAGATGTGGAACTTATCAGTCATTATGCCGCTATCTCCTGCGATTTTCGGGTAAAAAACAAAATATACCGTCGAAGCGCAAATGTCACCTTTTCAGAGGCTCAAAACCGCTGTCAGGCGAACCAAGGTCGCACATTATAACGATTTCGTAGCATTTGGCAGCTAAATACTGGTCTTATCAGGGAAGATTATCAACCGCAATCCAAAAAAGATTTGCGGTTGAGAGGTAATCTGCGGGAAAACGCACAGTTTCGCGAACTATCGCAACCACTGGCGGAACTTCTTGTAACGCCATGCTAAAAGCGCCACGGCTGCCAGCGCGTAAAGGACCGGCTGCGGAGAGAGGATCTTCACCGACCACAGATAATGAATGGGGGCGAGGATCGCGACAAGATAGACGAAGTTGTGCAGCAACTGCCAGCGACGGCCCAGCTTTCGCTGCGCATATTGCGTGGATGTCAGCGCTAA
>NZ_JAAQOK010000082.1:0-9702 GCF_011683705.1 Enterobacter sp. 725m/11
TCCGTCGTCGGCAGCGTCAGATGTGTATAAGAGACAGTTATTATACGCAGCTACATTTTATTTTTTCCCTCTGCCCCACTACCGATCTACGGCAAACATCGGTTAATGGGTATTTAAAGGAACAGTCATGACGAATCATTTCAGACGTTTACCCTTAGCCGGTTTCATTGTCTGCGCTGTACTGCTCACTGGATGCGATGGCCAGGAAAATCAACAACAACATGCACAGGCGCCTCAGGTCAGCGTCCATATCGTGAAAAGTGCGCCGCTGGCCGTCACAACTGAACTCCCGGGCAGAACAGATGCGTTCCGCGTTGCGGAGGTTCGTCCACAGGTTAGCGGTATCATTCTGCGTCGCAACTTCACGGAAGGTAGCGATGTAAAAGCTGGGGACTCACTTTATCAAATTGATCCTGCGACCTATCAGGCGGCTTACGACAGCGCGAAAGGCGAGCTGGCAAAGGCGCAGGCGGCGGCCAATATTGCACACCTGACGGTGAAACGTTATCTCCCACTGGTGGGAACACAGTATGTCAGTAAACAAGAGTATGACCAGGCCGTGGCCACGGCCCAGCAGGCAGATGCCAGCGTTGTCGCCGCAAAAGCGGGCGTTGAAAGCGCACGTATCAACCTTGCGTATACCAAAGTAACGTCCCCTGTCGATGGCCGCATCGGCAAATCCAGCGTGACGGAAGGGGCGCTCGTGACGAACGGGCAGGCCGCAGCGCTGGCGACGGTCCAGCAGCTTGATCCGATTTATGTCGATGTGACCCAGTCGAGCAATGAATTTATGCGCCTGAAGCAGACGAGCCTGCAAAAAGGCGACACGGCCAGCAGCGTTGAGCTGCTGATGGAGAATGGTCAGCCCTATCCTCTGAAAGGCACCCTGCAGTTCTCCGACGTTACGGTGGATGAAAGCACCGGCTCAATCACGCTGCGCGCCATTTTCCCGAATCCTCAACACCTGCTGTTACCGGGGATGTTCGTTCGCGCCCGCATTGATGAAGGCACACAGCCAGATGCCATTCTGGTTCCGCAGCAGGGCGTGACCCGAACGCCGCGAGGCGACGCAACCGTGCTGGTGGTTAATGATAAAAACCAGGTTGAATCACGTACCGTCGTTGCGCCTCAGGCCATTGGCGACCGCTGGCTGGTGACGGAAGGGCTGAAAAACGGTGACCGCGTGATTGTCAGCGGATTACAAAAAGTCAGACCAGGGGCTACCGTCGTCGCCACGCCAGATACCACCACGACTCCCGCCAGTTAAGGAACGACGACATGGCTAATTTCTTTATTCAAAGGCCGGTTTTCGCCTGGGTACTTGCCATCATTTTGATGATTGCAGGCGGGCTGGCCATTCTCAAACTGCCCGTCGCCCAGTATCCGACGATTGCTCCGCCAGCCGTGGCGATTTCTGCGACCTACCCCGGCGCTGATGCCCAGACGGTGCAGGATACCGTGACCCAGGTTATCGAACAGAACATGAACGGTATCGACAACCTGATGTACATGTCTTCCACCAGCGACTCAGCAGGTAATGTCACCATCACACTGACCTTCGAGTCAGGAACGGATCCGGACATCGCCCAGGTGCAGGTGCAGAACAAACTGCAGCTCGCCATGCCGCTGCTGCCGCAAGAGGTACAGCAGCAAGGGATTGGCGTTGAAAAATCCAGCAGCAGCTTCCTGCTGGTCGCCGGTTTTGTTTCGGACAACAAAAACCTCACTCAGGATGATATCTCCGACTATGTCGCCTCGAACGTCAAAGATGCTATCAGCCGAACGACGGGTGTCGGCGACGTTCAGCTGTTTGGCGCCCAGTATGCGATGCGCATCTGGCTCGACAGCAACGCGATGAATAAATACCAGCTGACGCCGCTGGATATTATCAACCAGCTGAAAACGCAGAACGACCAGATAGCGGCAGGTCAGTTGGGCGGTACGCCATCGGTTCCTGGACAGCAGTTGAATGCCTCCATCATTGCGCAAACTCGCCTGAAATCACCGGAAGAGTTTGGCCGCGTGACGCTCAAGGTGAACCAGGACGGCTCAATGGTTCACCTGAAGGATGTCGCTCGCATTGAGCTCGGCGGCGAAAACTACAATATGGTGACCAAAATCAACGGGCAGGCCGCAACCGGCCTGGGGATTAAGCTGGCAACCGGGGCAAACGCGCTGGATACCGCGGCAGCCATCAAGAGCAAACTGGCGCAACTGCAACAGTTCTTCCCGCAGGGGTTGAAGGTCGTCTATCCTTATGACACCACGCCTTTTGTGAAAATTTCTATTCATGAAGTGGTTAAGACCCTGTTTGAAGCGATCGTTCTGGTCTTCCTGGTCATGTATCTGTTCCTGCAAAACCTGCGCGCGACGCTCATTCCGACTATCGCGGTGCCGGTGGTTCTGCTGGGTACCTTCGCGGTTCTTGCGGCGTTCGGTTTCTCCATCAACACCCTGACGATGTTCGGGATGGTACTGGCGATAGGGCTACTCGTTGATGACGCCATCGTGGTGGTCGAGAACGTTGAGCGCGTGATGGTAGAGGACAAGCTGCCGCCGAAAGAGGCCACGCAGAAGTCGATGGAGCAGATCCAGGGCGCGCTGGTGGGGATCGCGATGGTTCTCTCGGCGGTCTTTGTCCCGATGGCCTTTTTTGGTAGCTCGACGGGTGCCATCTATCGCCAGTTCTCGCTGACTATCGTTTCCGCCATGGCGCTCTCCGTGCTGGTTGCGCTGATCCTGACGCCCGCACTCTGCGCAACGCTGCTTAAACCCGTTTCTGGCGATCATCATGAGAAGAAAGGGGGGTTCTTTGGCTGGTTCAATGCGCTCTTTGATAAGAGCGTGGAGCACTACAGCAACAGCGTAAGCGGTATTTTGCGTAAGACCGGCCGCTATCTGGTGGTGTACGTCCTTATTGTCGGTGGGATGGCGGTGCTGTTCCTGCGCTTACCTACCTCCTTCCTGCCTGAAGAGGATCAGGGGGTATTTATGACGATGGTTCAACTCCCGGCGGGTGCGACCCAGACGCGTACTCAGCAGGTTCTCGACCAGGTTCAGGACTACTATCTGACCCAAGAGAAAGCGAACGTTGAATCCGTCTTTACCGTTAACGGCTTTAGCTTTAGCGGTCAGGGCCAGAACTCCGGTATCGCCTTCGTCAGCCTGAAGCCTTGGGAAGAACGTTCTGGGGAGAAAAATAGCGTTGAGGCCATCGTGGGCCGAGCGACAAAAGCGTTCAGCCAGATTAAAGACGGCCTTGTATTTCCGTTTAACCTGCCTGCCATTATCGAACTGGGAACCGCAACGGGCTTCGACTTTGAACTTATCGATCAGGCAAACCTGGGGCATACCCAGCTGACGCAGGCGCGTAATCAGCTGCTCGGCATGGTGAAAGAGCACCCTGACCTGCTGGTTCGCGTGCGTCCTAACGGCCTGGAGGATACACCGCAGTTCAAACTGGATGTCGATCAGGAGAAAGCGCAGGCGCTGGGGATTAGCATTTCTGACGTCAACCAGACGATATCGACGGCGTTGGGTGGTACCTATGTGAATGACTTTATCGATCATGGCCGCGTGAAAAAAGTTTACGTCCAGGCGGATGCGAAATTCCGAATGTTGCCGGGGGACATCAACAATCTCTACGTGCGCAGCGCGAATGGGGAAATGGTGCCGTTCTCCTCCTTTAGCAGCGCTCACTGGGTTTACGGTTCTCCTCGTCTGGAACGCTATAACGGCATGCCGTCCATGGAGATCCTCGGTGAGTCAGCCCCAGGGAAAAGTACCGGTGAGGCCATGGTGATGATGGAAAGCCTGGCGGCAAAACTGCCTTCCGGCATCGGCTATGACTGGACGGGAATGTCTTATCAGGAACGCCTTTCCGGTAACCAGGCGCCTGCACTGTACGCCATTTCACTGATCGTGGTGTTCCTGTGCCTGGCTGCACTGTATGAAAGCTGGTCCATACCCTTCTCTGTCATGCTGGTTGTGCCGTTAGGCGTCATCGGGGCTCTTTTCGCAGCGTCGCTGCGCGGGTTAAACAATGACGTCTATTTCCAGGTCGGCCTGCTGACAACGATTGGGTTATCGGCGAAAAACGCCATCCTGATCGTCGAATTTGCTAAGGACCTGATGGATAAAGAAGGTAAAGGTATCATTGAGGCCACGCTGGAAGCCTCAAGAATGCGCCTTCGCCCGATCCTGATGACCTCCCTGGCCTTCATTCTTGGCGTCATGCCGCTGGTAATTAGCACCGGAGCCGGGAGCGGAGCGCAAAACGCCGTCGGTACGGGTGTGATGGGAGGCATGCTTTCCGCAACGCTTCTGGCTATTTTCTTTGTGCCCGTTTTCTTTGTGGTTGTCCGGAGACGGTTTACCAACCATAAGGATTAACGTATCCCTGAAGGCACCGTTTGGTGCCTTTTTTATTTTAATATAAACAATAGATTAGTCATTATTGAATCGCATATAAAAAATTCATGAGTTTGCATTAAGTAAAAGCACCCTGTTGCGACTCCATATTTTCTCCATGAATTTATCCAGAAAACGCTTTTTCTCCATGATTTTTACAAACTACATAATTTGAGATTATTCCACGTGTAACGGGAACTTACCCTGGTGGTAAAATAATCTCCAGTTCGTTAATAGCCCTCCTGGCTATGTAGCGAATAAGAAATAATACTGAGGTAACATCATGAAAAGATTCATTTCCGTTGCACTTCTCGCTGCGCTGCTTGCTGGTTGCGCGCACGACTCTCCTTGTGTACCGGTTTACGATGATCAGGGCCGACTGGTTCATACCAATACCTGTATGAAAGGCACCACCCAGGACAACTGGGAAACAGCGGGTGCCATCGCCGGCGGCGCTGCCGCAGTAGCGGGTTTAACATTAGGTATTGTTGCCCTGACGAAGTAACATCTGTTCAGAAAGCGCGGCTCCGGTCGCGCTTTTGCTTTTAATGAGTGCACCATTTTCTAATAAATAAAAAAGTTCCGCATTTATTCTTATATTTCATTTCAACCAACCGCTATCAACACCTTTTTCTTATCTCTGATGATTTTCATACATTAATACTATTGAATACTCTGCCAATATTCACCTCAGAAACTATCTCTTCTTTTTATCTCATCCCGGTTAAAACTTTTGCTCCAATTTGTGGCACAGGTTGTAATTTCGCACTGTTTCGGGGCGCTCATTTTATTTAAGCCTGTCTACACTCTGCATTAAGCGTTCAGTTTTCTCTTATCTCGCTGAACTCAAAACTGGCATTACGTTTGCTTTATAAACGTTGGCCAATGCCACAGACAGGTTAAGCGCTTAAAAACGCTTCTATAACAATAAATTTCGCCACACAGGATCCATTATGAAAAAGACGATGATAGCCAGCCTGACCGCTGCAGGCATGTTGTTTGCCATAGCCGGTCAAGCCCATGCGGGAACGACGCTGGATGCCGTTAAAAAGAAAGGTTTTGTTCAATGCGGTATCAGCGACGGTCTGCCTGGCTTCTCTTATGCCGATGCGAACGGCAAATTTACCGGTATTGATGTGGATGTCTGCCGTGGCGTCGCAGCAGCGGTTTTTGGTGATGACAGCAAAGTAAAATACACCCCGCTGACGGCGAAAGAGCGCTTTACGGCGCTGCAGTCCGGCGAGGTTGACATGCTCTCGCGTAATACCACCTGGACCTCCTCCCGCGATGCAGGTATGGGGATGTCATTTACGGGCGTGACCTATTATGACGGCATCGGCTTCCTGACCCACAATAAAGCGGGCCTGAAAAGCGCCAAAGAACTGGATGGCGCCACCGTGTGTATCCAGGCGGGTACCGATACCGAGCTGAACGTCGCGGATTATTTCAAAGCAAATAAGATGAAATACACCCCTGTGACTTTCGACCGCTCGGATGAATCAGCCAAAGCGCTGGAATCCGGTCGCTGCGACACCCTGGCCTCTGACCAGTCACAGCTGTATGCCTTACGCATTAAGCTGAGCAATCCGGCGGAATGGATTGTCCTGCCTGAAGTGATCTCCAAAGAACCTCTCGGACCGGTTGTGCGTCGTGGCGATGAAGACTGGTTCTCTATCGTTCGCTGGACGCTGTTTGCCATGCTGAATGCAGAAGAGATGGGCATCAACTCGAAAAACGTTGATGAGAAAGCGGCGAATCCTTCCACCCCGGATATGGCGCACCTGCTCGGTAAAGAAGGTGATTTCGGCAAGGATCTGAAGCTGGATAACAAGTGGGCTTACAACATCATCAAACAGGTGGGTAACTACGCAGAGATCTTCGAGCGTAACGTGGGATCGGAAAGCCCGCTGAAGATCAAACGCGGCCAGAACAATCTCTGGAATAACGGCGGTATTCAGTACGCGCCACCAGTACGTTAAGTCATAGCTGTAACGGGCACTGCTCGGGCAGTGCCCACTCCAGAGTCATGGTTACTGAGGTTTCTTTATGTCCCATCGCCGCTCAGCCGTAAAAGGATCGCTATCCTTTTCTCATCCCGCGGTCCGCGCCTGGCTATTCCAGATTATTGCTATTGTTGCGGTTGTTCTTATCGCCGTGTATCTCATCCATAACACCATCACTAACCTGAATAATCGAGGTATCACCTCCGGTTTTGCGTTTCTGGATCGCAGCGCGGGCTTTGGGATTGTTCAGCACCTTATCGACTATCAGGAGGGTGACACGTACGGACGCGTGTTTGTGGTCGGTTTACTGAATACGCTGTTGGTATCGGCACTTTGTATTGTCTTCGCGTCCATCCTGGGCTTCTTTATTGGGCTGGCGCGTCTTTCTGAAAACTGGCTGCTGCGAAAGCTTTCCACCATCTATATTGAGACGTTTCGCAACATCCCACCGCTGCTGCAGATCTTCTTCTGGTATTTCGCGGTGCTGCGTAATCTTCCCGGTCCCCGCCAGGCCGTCGATGCGTTTGAGCTGTTTTTCCTGAGTAATCGTGGGTTATACATTCCCTCTCCGCAGGTGGCCGAAGGGATTTACGCCTTTATCGTCGCCATTATTGTTGCGCTCGCGATTTCCGTCGGCCTGTTCCGCTATAACCGTAAGCATCAGATTAAAACCGGACAGCTTCGTAAAACATGGCCAGTTGCCGCTGCGCTGATTGTTGGCTTACCGTTAGTTGCTCACTGGCTTTTTGGTGCAGCCTTGCACTGGGATATTCCTCACCTACGCGGGTTCAACTTCCAGGGTGGTATGGTGTTAATTCCTGAACTGGCAGCACTCACGCTGGCGCTTTCAATTTATACCTCCGCGTTTATTGCGGAAATCATCCGCTCCGGGATCCAGGCCGTGCCTTACGGGCAGCACGAGGCGGCACGTTCACTCGGTTTGCCGAATACCGTGACGCTTCGCCAGGTTATTATTCCGCAGGCTTTACGGGTGATCATTCCGCCCCTGACCAGCCAGTATCTCAACATTGTCAAAAACTCATCGCTGGCAGCTGCCATTGGTTATCCGGATATGGTGTCTCTCTTCGCCGGAACCGTGCTTAACCAGACCGGACAGGCCATAGAAACCATTGCCATCACCATGTCCGTCTATCTAATCATCAGTCTGGCTATTTCGTTGCTGATGAACCTTTATAACCGTCGTATAGCACTGGTCGAGCGCTAAGGATCTATGATGACAAAAGCGATACTGTCGCACTCCTCGCGCCCTGCCAGCTCGACGGGTGGACGTTTTATTCTCTGGGCGCGTAAGAATCTCTTCTCCAGCTGGAGTAACAGCCTGCTGACGATCGTCTGCCTGTGGCTAATGTGGGAATTGATTCCTCCCCTGCTGAGCTGGGCGTTTTTACAGGCCAACTGGGTCGGTACAACCCGGGCAGATTGTACTAAAGCTGGCGCTTGCTGGGTGTTTATTCATGAGCGCTTCGGCCAGTTCATGTATGGGTTGTATCCCCACGAACAGCGTTGGCGGATTAATCTGGCGCTGGTTATCGGCCTGCTCTCTGTTGCAGTCATGTTCTGGAAAAAGCTGCCTCACCGTGGACGCTATATTGCCGTCTGGGCGGTGGTTTATCCGATTATTGTCTGGGTGCTGCTGTATGGCGGTTTTCTGGGGCTGGAACGCGTTGAAACACGCCAGTGGGGTGGGCTGACGCTGACGTTGATTATCGCTTCAGTAGGGATCGCCGGCGCGCTACCGTTGGGCATTTTACTCGCCCTGGGTCGCCGTTCAAAAATGCCGGTCGTACGCGTGCTCTCCGTTATCTTTATTGAGTTCTGGCGCGGCGTACCGCTTATCACCGTACTGTTTATGTCGTCGGTCATGCTGCCACTGTTTATGGCGGAAGGTACAACGATCGACAAGCTGATCCGTGCCCTGGTCGGGGTGATTCTCTTCCAGTCCGCCTATGTCGCTGAAGTTGTACGCGGTGGCCTGCAGGCATTGCCTAAAGGCCAGTACGAAGCGGCGGAATCGCTGGCGCTCGGTTACTGGAAAACGCAGGGGCTGGTGATCCTTCCGCAAGCGCTCAAGCTGGTTATCCCTGGGCTGGTCAATACGATCATTGCTCTCTTTAAAGATACCAGCCTGGTGATCATCATCGGATTGTTCGATCTCTTTAGCAGCGTGCAGCAGGCAACCGTTGACCCTGTCTGGCTGGGTATGTCCACCGAGGGATATGTCTTTGCCGCTCTGATCTACTGGATCTTTTGTTTTAGCATGTCGCGCTATAGCCAGCATCTGGAAAAGCGCTTTAACACCGGGCGTACACCGCACTGAGGAAATTATGAGCCAAATGACTATGACAACCGCCAACGCGATGATTACGCTGGAAAACGTCAATAAATGGTATGGACAGTTTCATGTCCTGAAGGACATCAATCTTAAGGTAAAGCAGGGCGAACGCATCGTCCTTTGCGGCCCTTCCGGTTCAGGTAAGTCCACAACCATTCGCTGTATTAACCATCTTGAAGAGCATCAACAAGGGCGCATTGTGGTTGATGGTATTGAACTGAATGAAGATATCCGCAATATCGAACGCGTGCGGCAGGAAGTGGGAATGGTATTTCAGCACTTTAATCTGTTTCCACACCTGACCGTTCTGCAGAACTGTACGCTTGCGCCGATTTGGGTCCGAAAGATGCCGAAACAGGAAGCGGAGGCGCTGGCGATGCACTACCTTGAACGCGTACGTATCGCGGAGCATGCCAATAAGTTTCCAGGTCAGATCTCGGGCGGGCAACAGCAGCGCGTGGCTATCGCCCGTTCGCTGTGCATGAAACCCAAAATCATGCTGTTTGACGAACCAACATCTGCGCTGGATCCGGAAATGGTGAAGGAGGTTCTGGATACCATGATTGGGCTGGCACAATCCGGCATGACCATGCTGTGCGTCACGCATGAGATGGGATTCGCGAGAACCGTGGCCGACCGGGTGATCTTTATGGACCGCGGCGAGATTGTTGAGCAGGCACCGCCGGATGAGTTCTTTGCGCATCCGAAGTCAGAACGTACGCGAGCATTTTTATCGCAGGTAATTCATTAGTCGTTTGCTCTGCCGGGTGGCGGCTTCGCCTTACCCGGCCTACGGTTTGTGCAGCGCAGAAACGCAAAAAGGCCATCCTTGCGGATGGCCTTTTCACTTATTTGATGTCTGGCAGTTCCCTACTCTCACATGGGGAGACCCCACACTACCATCGGCGCTACGGCGTTTCACTTCTGAGTTCGGCA
>NZ_JAAQOK010000083.1:0-9159 GCF_011683705.1 Enterobacter sp. 725m/11
TCCGTCGTCGGCAGCGTCAGATGTGTATAAGAGACAGATAATTATGGGCTTATAACGGAAATTATCAAAGTCGTAAAATGTGATACGGCAGCGGGTTTTGTTATTAAGCTCTTTATTTCAGTGGGTTATGTGAGAACCTTAGCGCGCGCGAAATGAGGTTATGCATAACCGCTGCATAATTGCCTGGGCAGGATTAACAGTGGGTTAACACCTTTCCCAATAAACATGCGCTCGCGCAAACCTCGTCCAAAAAGGGCTGGTATGGCAGCCTAGATTCTCGTATAAAAAGTAAAAATGAAACATTGTTTTATATTGAGGATTGAAACATGATTATTGGAAACATTCACCATCTGCAGTCCTGGCTGCCTGACGCGCTGCGCCAGGCCATTGAGCACGTTAAAGCCCACGTCACCGACGCCACGCCGCTCGGCAAGCACGATATCAACGGCAACAGCCTGTTTTATCTGGTGTCAGAAGACATGACCCAGCCGTTCGCCGAGCGCCGCGCCGAGTACCACGCGCGCTATCTGGATATCCAGATTGTGCTGAAGGGGCAGGAAGGGATGACGTTCAGCACCCTGCCGCACGGCACGCCGGACACCGACTGGCTGGCGGATAAAGACATCGCGTTCCTGCCGGAAGGCGAGCAGGAGAAAACCGTGGTGCTGAGCGAAGGGGATTTTGTGGTGTTCTGGCCGGGTGAAGTGCATAAGCCGCTGTGCGCGGTGGGGGAGCCTGCTAAGGTCAGAAAAGTGGTTGTTAAAATGCTGGTGGAGTAATTTCCCCTCACCCTAACCCTCTCCCTGTGGGAGAGGGCACCAGACTGCACCCACGCATAATGTGATCCAGCTTAAACTTCCCGCACTCCCTCCTCATCTCACATTTACCTCCCCTTTTTCTGCGTCATAGTATGATCGTTAAATTAATGAACTCTGTTCTATAATGTAGAACAAAATGATTCAACAAGGAGATCTCATGCCGCAGTCCGCGTTGTTCACGGGAATCATTCCCCCTGTCTCCACCATTTTTACCGCCGACGGCCAGCTTGATGAGCAGGGCACCGCCGCGCTGATCGACGATCTCATCAAAGCAGGCGTTGACGGCCTGTTCTTCCTGGGCAGCGGCGGCGAGTTCTCCCAGCTCAGCGCCGAAGAGCGTAAAACCATTGCCCGCTTTGCTATCGATCATGTCGATCGTCGTGTGCCGGTGCTGATCGGCACCGGCGGCACCAACGCCCGGGAAACTATTGAACTCAGCCAGCACGCGCAGCAGGCGGGCGCGGACGGCATCGTGGTGATCAACCCCTACTACTGGAAGGTGTCGGAAGCAAACCTGATCCGCTATTTCGAGCAGGTAGCCGACAGCGTCACCCTGCCGGTGATGCTCTATAACTTCCCGGCGCTGACCGGGCAGGATCTGACCCCGACGCTGGTGAAAACCCTCGCCGACTCGCGCAGCAATATTATCGGTATCAAAGACACCATCGACTCCGTCGCCCACCTGCGCAGCATGATCCTCACCGTTAAAGCCGCTCATCCGCATTTCACCGTGCTGTGCGGCTACGACGATCATCTGTTTAATACCCTGCTGCTCGGCGGCGACGGGGCGATTTCGGCCAGCGGCAACTTTGCCCCGCAGGTGTCGGTGGATCTTCTGAAAGCCTGGCGGGATAAAGACGTGGCGAAAGCGGCTGAGTATCATCAGACCCTGCTGCAAATCCCGCAGATGTATCAGCTGGATACGCCGTTTGTGAACGTCATTAAAGAGGCGATCGTGCTTTGTGGTCGTCCTGTCTCCACGCACGTGCTGCCGCCCGCCACGCCGCTGGACGAGCCGCGTAAGGCGCAGCTGAAAACCCTGCTCCAACAGCTCAAGCTCTGCTGAGCCGGACGATAACGATGACCATTGAGAAAATTTTCACCCCACAGGACGATGCGTTTTATGCGGTGATTACCCATGCAGCGGGGCCGCAGGGCGCGCTGCCGCTGACCCCGCAGATGCTGATGGAATCCCCCAGCGGCAACCTGTTCGGCATGACGCAGAACGCCGGGATGGGCTGGGACGCTAATAAGCTGACCGGCAAAGAGGTGCTGATTATCGGTACCCAGGGCGGTATTCGCGCCGGGGACGGACGCCCGGTTGCGCTGGGCTACCACACCGGTCACTGGGAAATCGGCATGCAGATGCAGGCGGCGGCGAAGGAGATCACCCGCAACGGCGGGATCCCGTTTGCGGCCTTCGTCAGCGATCCGTGCGACGGGCGCTCGCAGGGCACGCACGGCATGTTCGACTCCCTGCCGTATCGTAACGACGCGGCGATCGTGTTTCGCCGTCTGATCCGCTCCCTGCCCACGCGCCGGGCGGTGATCGGCGTGGCCACCTGCGATAAAGGGCTACCCGCCACCATGATCGCGCTGGCCTCCATGCACGACCTGCCGACCATTCTGGTGCCGGGCGGGGCGACGCTGCCGCCGACTGTGGGGGAAGATGCGGGCAAGGTGCAGACAATCGGCGCGCGCTTTGCCAACCACGAGCTCTCCTTGCAGGAGGCCGCCGAGCTCGGCTGTCGCGCCTGCGCGTCGCCGGGCGGCGGCTGCCAGTTCCTCGGCACGGCGGGCACCTCGCAGGTGGTGGCGGAAGCGCTGGGGCTGGCGCTGCCGCACTCCGCGCTGGCACCGTCCGGGCAGGCTGTGTGGCTGGAGATCGCCCGCCAGTCGGCGCGGGCGGTGAGCGAGCTGGATAACCGCGGCATCACCACGCGCGATATCCTCACCGATAAAGCCATCGAAAACGCCATGGTGATCCACGCGGCGTTCGGTGGTTCAACGAACTTACTGCTGCACATCCCGGCCATCGCCCACGCGGCGGGCTGCACTATTCCGGACGTAGAGCACTGGACGCGCGTCAACCGTAAGGTGCCACGCCTGGTGAGCGTGCTGCCCAACGGCCCGGACTACCACCCGACCGTGCGCGCGTTCCTCGCAGGCGGCGTGCCGGAAGTGATGCTCCACCTGCGCGATCTCGGCCTGCTGCACCTGGACGCCATGACCGTCACCGGCCAGACGGTGGGCGAGAACCTCGACTGGTGGCAGACGTCCGAGCGCCGTAAGCGCTTCCGCCAGTGCCTGCGCGAGCAGGACGGCGTGGAGCCGGATGACGTGATCCTGCCGCCGGAGAAAGCAAAAGCGAAAGGGCTGACCTCGACGGTCTGCTTCCCGACGGGCAACATCGCGCCGGAAGGTTCGGTGATCAAGGCCACGGCGATCGACCCGTCGGTGGTGGGTGACGATGGCGTTTACCGCCACACCGGCCGGGTGCGGGTGTTTGTCTCGGAAGTGCAGGCCATCAAGGCCATCAAGCGGGAAGAGATTGCGCAGGGGGATATCATGGTGGTGATCGGCGGCGGGCCGTCCGGCACCGGTATGGAAGAGACCTACCAGCTTACCTCCGCGCTGAAGCATATCTCGTGGGGCAAGACGGTGTCGTTAATCACCGATGCGCGCTTCTCGGGCGTATCGACGGGCGCCTGCTTCGGCCACGTGTCGCCGGAGGCGCTGGCGGGGGGACCGATTGGCAAGCTGCGCGACAACGACATCATCGAGATTGCCGTGGACCGACTGACCCTTACGGGCAGCGTGAACTTCATCGGCACGGCGGATAACCCGCTGACGCCGGAAGAGGGTGCGCGCGAGCTGGCGCTGCGGCAGACGCACCCGGACCTGCACGCCCACGACTTTTTGCCGGACGATACCCGGCTGTGGGCGGCATTGCAGTCGGTGAGCGGCGGCACCTGGAAAGGCTGTATTTATGACACCGATAAAATTATTGAGGTAATTAACGCCGGTAAAAAAGCGCTCGGCATTTAATTATTTTTCACGCGATTGTCGTCTACGGAATATATTCCGTGGGCGGCTTTCCTGTATCTGTAATTTGTTAATTTAAACAATAATTTGCGATATATCGTTGGCGTCACAAAAGCAAAATAACGTAATTCAGAAATAAGATATGACCATTGCTGGTTAATTGAACAGCTCATTACACTCCATTAACACGATGTTGTAATTCAGCACACTACATAAGGGTGTAATTCTGATGACGCAATTAACCATGAAAGACAAAATTGGCTACGGGCTGGGTGACACCGCCTGCGGCTTCGTCTGGCAGGCCACCATGTTCCTGCTGGCCTATTTCTACACCGACGTGTTTGGACTCTCCGCGGGCATTATGGGCACGCTGTTTTTAGTCTCCCGCGTGCTCGACGCCGTGACCGACCCGCTGATGGGGCTGCTGGTAGACCGCACCCGCACACGGCACGGTCAGTTCCGCCCGTTCCTGCTGTGGGGCGCCATCCCGTTTGGCATCGTCTGCATGCTGACCTTCTACACGCCGGACTTCTCCGCGCAGGGCAAAATCATCTACGCCTGCGCGACCTACATTCTTCTGACCCTGGTCTACACCTTCGTTAACGTCCCGTACTGCGCCATGCCGGGGGTGATCACCGCCGACCCGAAAGAGCGCCACGCCCTTCAGTCCTGGCGTTTCTTCCTCGCCGCGGCGGGCTCGCTCGCCATCAGCGGCATCGCGCTGCCGCTGGTCAGCATCATCGGCAAGGGGGATGAGCAGGTGGGCTATTTCGGCGCCATGTGCGTGCTGGGGCTGACCGGCGTGGTGCTGCTCTACGTCTGCTTCTTCACCACCAAAGAGCGCTACACCTTTGAGGTGCAGCCGGGCTCGTCGGTGGCGAAAGATCTCAGGCTGCTGCTGGGCAACGGCCAGTGGCGCATCATGTGCGCATTCAAGATGATGGCGACCTGCTCCAACGTGGTGCGCGGCGGGGCGACGCTCTACTTCGTGAAATACGTGATGGATCACCCGGAGATGGCGACCCAGTTTTTACTCTACGGCAGCCTCGCCACCATGTTCGGCTCGCTCTGCTCCTCCCGCCTGCTGGGCCGCTTCGACCGCGTCACCGCCTTTAAGTGGATCATCGTCGCTTACTCGCTCATCAGCCTGCTGATTTTCTTCACCCCGGCCGAGCACATCGCGCTGATTTTCGCCCTCAACATCCTGTTCCTGTTCGTCTTTAACACCACCACGCCGCTACAGTGGCTGATGGCCTCCGACGTGGTGGATTACGAGGAGAGCCGAAGCGGGCGCCGCCTCGACGGGCTGGTGTTCTCCACCTACCTGTTCAGCCTGAAGATTGGCCTGGCGATTGGCGGGGCGGTGGTGGGTTGGATCCTGGCCTGGGTGAACTACTCCGCCAGCAGCAGCGTGCAGCCGGTTGAGGTGCTCACCACCATCAAAATTCTGTTCTGCGTGGTGCCGGTGGTGCTCTACGCGGGCATGTTCATCATGCTGTCGTTCTACAAGCTCACCGACGACCGCGTGGAGGCCATCAGCCAGCAGCTGATCAAACACCGCGCGGCGCAGGGCGAGGCCGTTCCCGACGCCGCGACAGCCGCATCCCATTAACCGGAGGCAACATGGAAATTACCAACCCGATCCTGACCGGCTTCAACCCGGACCCGTCCCTCTGCCGTCAGGGCGAGGACTACTACATCGCCACCTCGACCTTCGAGTGGTTCCCGGGCGTGCGCATCTATCACTCCCGCGACCTGAAAAACTGGTCGCTGGTCAGCACGCCGCTGGACCGCGTGTCGATGCTGGACATGAAGGGCAACCCGGACTCCGGCGGCATCTGGGCACCTTGCCTGAGCTACGCCGACGGCAAATTCTGGCTGCTCTATACCGACGTGAAGATTGTCGACTCGCCGTGGAAAAATGGCCGCAACTTCCTCGTCACCGCGCCGTCCATCGAAGGGCCGTGGAGCGAGCCGATCCCTATGGGCAACGGCGGGTTCGATCCGTCCCTGTTCCACGACGACGATGGCCGCAAATACTACCTCTACCGTCCGTGGGGGCCGCGTCACCACAGCAACCCGCACAACACCATCGTGATGCAGGAGTTTGACCCGCAGACCGGCACGCTCTCGCCCGAGCGCAAAATGCTGTTTACCGGCACGCCGCTTTGCTACACCGAAGGGGCGCATCTTTATCGCCACGCGGGCTGTTACTACCTGATGGTTGCCGAGGGCGGCACCAGCTACGAGCACGCCGTCGTGGTGCTGCGTTCCAAAAATATCGACGGGCCCTACGAGCTGCACCCGGACGTAACGATGATGACCAGCTGGCACCTGCCGGAGAACCCGCTGCAAAAGAGCGGCCACGGCTCGCTGCTGCAGACCCACACCGGAGAGTGGTATATGGCCTACCTCACCAGCCGCCCGCTGCGCCTGCCCGGCGTGCCGCTGCTGGCCTCCGGCGGGCGCGGCTACTGCCCGCTGGGGCGCGAGACCGGCATCGCCCGCATTGCGTGGCGCGACGGCTGGCCGTACGTGGAAGGCGGCAAGCACGCGCAGCTGACGGTGAAAGGCCCGCAGGTGGTGGAACAGCCCGCAGCCGCTCAGGGTAACTGGCGGGAGGATTTCGACGGCAGCACGCTTGACCCGGAACTGCAGACCCTGCGCATTCCGTTCGACGACACCCTCGGCTCGCTCACCGCGCGCCCGGGCTTCTTACGGCTCTACGGCAACGACTCGCTCAACTCGACCTTCATCCAGTCGACCGTGGCGCGCCGCTGGCAGCACTTCACCTTCCGTGCCGAGACGCGGATGCAGTTCTCGCCGATCCACTTCCAGCAGAGCGCCGGGCTGACCTGCTACTACAACAGCAAAAACTGGAGCTACTGCTTTGTGGACTACGAGGAGGGGCAGGGCAGAACGATAAAGGTTATCCAGCTCGACCACAACGTACCGTCGTGGCCGCTGCACGAGCAGCCCATTCCGGTGCCGGAACATGCGGAGAGCGTCTGGCTGCGGGTGGACGTGGATACGCTGGTCTACCGCTACAGCTACTCGTTCGACGGCGAGACGTGGCACGCCGTGCCGGTGACCTATGAAGCGTGGAAGCTGTCGGATGACTACATCGGCGGGCGCGGCTTCTTTACCGGCGCGTTTGTGGGGCTGCACTGCGAGGACATCAGCGGCGACGGCTGTCACGCGGACTTCGACTACTTGACCTACGAGCCGGTATAGCCCAGCGCGCGTGAGAGCTCGAGCCCGGCCTGCTGAAGCTCCTCGCGGAAGCGGGCCAGCTCGGCGTCGTCCACGCGGGAGGTGAGCGTCGACAGGCTCAGGGCGGCAATCACGCGGGATTCGTGGTTCCACACCGGCACCGCCACGCAGCGCACGCCCTGCTCGTTCTCTTCGCTGTCCAGGGCGTAGCCCTGCTCGCGGGTCTGCGCCAGGGCGGTCATTAACGCTTCACGAGAGGCGAGGGTCGCGGGAGTAAAGGTGGTGTAGTGATAACCCTCCAGCAGGGCGTTCAGCTCGGCCTCGCCCAGCCAGGCAATCAGCACCTTGCCGATGGCGGTGGCGTGAACCGGCAGGCGGCGGCCGATGCGCGAATAGGCGATGGCGGCCAGCTTGCCTTCAATCTTCTCGATATAGACCCCTTCACGCCCGTCCAGGATCCCCAGATGGGTGGTCTGCCCGGTACGCTGGGACAGCTCCGTCAGCCAGCCTTTCGCCTTCTGGCGAATATCGATTGAGCCCACGACAAAATGACCGCGCTCGACCAGCTTCATGCCGAGGCGATATTTGCCGTTCTCCGGGTTCTGATCGATATAGCCGTGAAGCTGCAGGGTTTTCAGCAGCGAGTGGAGGGTGCTCTTGCTCAGCCCCATCAGTTTGCTGATGTCGGTGATCTTAAGCTCGGTGGCCTGCTCGTTGAACAGGTCGAGGATCTGCAACGCACGTTCAACAGACTGAATAATCGGCATAATGCTGGCATGTCCACGCTGGAATGAAGGCGAAAACGTACCTTTTTTGGGGTGAAAAATCAATTGAGTAGAGCGGGTTGTGGGAGAAAGGGCATCAGGCCGCAACGTCGCCTGATTTGCCCGGCGGCGCTACGCTTGCACGGGCCTACGGGTTTTGTAGGCCGGGTAAGCGCAGCGCCACCCGGCTACATTATTGTTAGCGGGGGAATCAATTATTATCCCGTGCAGCGACAGACTGAATTTTCCAGATCCCATCTTCTTTAACCATGCAATCAATAACTGTGTGCTGGGTCTTTTTGCCGAACGTGATATTCACGTTTACACAGACCGGGTCGGAATCATACGAATCAATAGCCACATTCTCAGCCCAGTCCTCGCCGATATACTGCGATTTCATAAAAAAATCAGCCTCGTAAAATTCAGCATCGGCATAACGGGGATCGTCTGCATGACGTAATTTTTTCATGGTACTGGCCGTAACGAACTTATCGATTTCATTTCCCTCCTGGATAGGATAATGATCGTTGTTCACCTGTTTGACGTACCAGCGATTGAATTCAAGGGCGCGCTGCATCGGTATCTGAAAATCTTCGGCCCCCAATGCTGCTGTGCTGAATAATACAATTAAGATGAGCTTATTCATATTAATAATGCCTGTATAAGGTGACGGCTGGCTGGAGTTGGCGATACGTTGGCCCCGGGTACATTGTTCTCTGTTTAAATCTGAATACCAGGTTCCAGCGCCATCGTAAATACAGACATGCCCGTACTGATTCGGGCCGGGCAAGGCATCAATCACCGCGATATCCCCCTCTATGGGAGTGCCATAGACTTTTGTGAACCCTGCTTTTTCAAGAGAACGCCAGAAATCCTTAGCGTTTGCCCCTTCGATTTTAAGCCCTCCGGCTCGAATGGCGGCGGCGATTGCGCGAGCGCAATAGTGTCCAGTATGGGTTAGTGCGTGGCTACGGGCGTATGACACAGCTTCATGCTTATTCCATGACATAAATAATCCTTATTAACGAAATGCAGCAATAAGGAAATATTACGCCGATAATATACGGTGTTTTGTAATTGATAATGACCTGATATTAACCATTATCTACTCAATAAATAATGGTTAATAAAAACATAAATACTTATTATGGTTAATGTCTATCTGAGAAAGCGGCAGTAAAAATATTTTTCTGCCAGACCATAACGCTATTGTCGTTTTTAGGGGTTTCTCCCTCTCCCTGTGGGTGTACAGTCCGGGGACATGGTAGACAGGTGTTCGGGGACATGGTGAACACTTTTTAACATCCTTTACCCATGGT